>NZ_JBSFUU010000020.1:0-137361 GCF_053591955.1 Streptomyces sp. NPDC002845
TGGGGGGGTCCCTCTTTCTTCTGTTTAAACCCGCCGCTCTTTTTTTCACCCGCTTCCGCGACAGCCCCCACCCGCACTGGATTCGCCAACAGCATCGGAAGCGCGTCGCGGGGCCCAGCCGTTGTCCTGCCGTACATCACACAAGCGGCACGGTCACCGCGTTGTAAGAGGTGTTGTCATCCCGGTCCGGGGTGTTGAAGCGTGAGTTGGGAAGGTACAGCCGACCCCGGTAGGCGGCGGCCGTGGTGGGCTCGTCGAAGCTGTCGTCCCTGATCACCCCGATCGCGGTACCCCGCGACCCCGACCGGTTGAGCCGGATCACATCCACCTGGTTGCTGCCTGGCTGGACGACGTAGAGCGTACGGCCGACGAGCACCAGCCCGTCGCCGCTGGGCAGCGTGGTGTCACCCAGGTCGACCTTGCGGGCCACGCCGGTGCGCGGGTTGACGCGCATCAGCGAGCCCCCGTCGGCGGCCGCGTTGGTGACGAGCAGGGCGCTGCCGTCGGGGGTGAGGGCGATTCCGTTGGCGGCGAAACCCGTCTGCACCCAGTCACCGCTCAGCGTGAGGGTCTGCGGTTCGCCGAGGCGACCCCACCGCCCCAGCGGCAGCTTGTAGAGCCGTGCGCCGAGGGACTCGGTGAACCAGGCGGCGTCGTGGGTGAGCAGCACATCGTTGACGAAACTGCCCTCTCCGCCGACGGTGTGCGAAGCGAGCAGGGCGCCGTTGCGGCCGTCGACGACCCGCAGTTCACCACTGCCGCCGCCCGCCAGGAACAGCCGTCCCCAACCGTCCACCTTCAGCCCGACCGTGTGGCGTCCGAAACCCTCGTGGACCACCTTCCCCTTGCCGGTCGCCAGGTCCGCCCGGTACACGCCACCGGTGGCGAGCGATCCGAAGTAGGCGTACGGCGCGTAGCCGATCGCGATTCCCTCAGGCCCCCAGCCGTTGGGCAGCGCGAGCTCCGAAGGCCATGACCCGGAGGTGCGCCCGGGGGAGGCCTGTGCCGTACCGCCGACCAGGGCTGTCGCCCCAACGGCGAGGCCCGCGCCGAGAAGCTGCCTGCGTGCGAGTGAACGGGTCATGATCATCCTTCCTCGGAAAACGGACGCGGTGTGCGCCGTGCGAACTCAATTATTGAGAGTTCAACGAGATTCCCCCAGAGACGAATGTCCTGACTCTCGGCGGCACAATCGCCCGAACACGCGTGGCTACTACTGCCAGACGTAGAAACAGCGGTGGTACGAACCGCGGACGTACTGACCCGGAGTTATACAAACGCTGCTCGCTGGTTGTCCCGCGCCGCCTGCCGCAAGGTGGACGCCGCGCACACGATCGTTTCCCGGTACGCCACCCAACTCCCGCCGACCAAGAGAGTGGGCATGACCACCGAACTTCCCGAGTCAGCTGTTTCCCCTTCCGAAGGATCTCCGCCGGCCCCTTCCCGGCGCACGTTCATCGCGACCACCACCGTCGGCGGTGCCGTCATGGCGGGCGGCCTGGTCACCGGACCTTCCGCGTTCGGCGCCGAGGCGACGGCCACCGCCGAACCGCCCACCGGCCGCCTCTCCTTGACCGTGAACGGCGAGCCGCACACCGTCACGGTCGACAACCGGACCTCGCTGCTGGACCTCCTGCGCGAACGCCTCGGCCTGGCCGGCACCAAGAAGGGCTGCAACGCCGGTGCCTGCGGGGCCTGCACGGTCCTGGTCGACGGACGCCGGGTCAACTCCTGCCTGACACTGGCGATACGGCTGGAAGGCGCCGAGGTCACCACGATCGAGGGCCTGGCCGACGGCGACGAACTGCATCCCCTGCAACAGGCGTTCATCGACGAGGACGCGTTCCAGTGCGGCTACTGCACCCCCGGCCAGATCATGTCCGGCGTCGGCTGCATCCAGGAGGGCCACACCGGTTCCCCGGCGGAGATCCGCGAGTGGATGAGCGGGAACATCTGCCGCTGCGGCTGCTACGTGAAGATCGTGCGCGCGGTCGAGCAGACCGCCCGCGGGAAGTGAGGTTCGGCCCTCCATGCATCCTTTTTCGTTCACGAAGGCCTCCGACACACAGGCCGCGCTCGCCGCCGGGCGACGCGGCGGCCGCTACATCGCCGGAGGCACCACCCTGGTCGACCTGATGCGCGAGACCGTCGAACGCCCCGAGACACTGGTCGACATCAGCGCACTGCCGCTGCGGGAAGTCACCGTCACCGAACGCGGGGGCCTGCGCATCGGCGCACTGGTACGGATGGCCGAGGCTGCCGCCCATCCAAGGGTGCGCGTCGCCTACCCCGTCGTCTCGGAGGCGCTGGAGCTGAGCGCCTCCGCGCAGCTGCGCAACATGGCCACCATCGGCGGCAACATCATGCAGCGCACCCGGTGCACGTACTTCCGCGATGTGACGGCCGCCTGCAACAAGCGCGAGCCGGGCTCGGGCTGCGCGGCACGGAACGGCTTCAACCGCACCCACGCGATCCTGGGCACCTCCGAGTCCTGCGTGGCCACGCACCCCTCCGACCTCGCCGTGGCCCTCACGGCACTGGAGGCGCACGTGCACCTGCTGGGCCCGGACGGCGAGCGGACCATTCCCTTCTCCAGGTTCCTGCTCAAGCCGGGCAGCACCCCGAACCGCGAACAGGCCCTACGGCAGGGCGAGTTGATCACGGCGGTCGAGGTCCCGGCCCACCCGCGCCCGCTCAAGTCGGGCTATCTGAAGGTCCGCGACCGGCAGTCGTACGAGTTCGCCCTGACCTCGGCGGCCGTCGCGCTGCACATCCGCGGCGGCGTGATCCGCGGGGCGAAGGTCGCCGCCGGAGGCGTGGGCACTGTGCCCTGGAAGCTGCCCGCCGTCGAGCGGTACCTCATCGGCGAACGGCCCACGAACACCCTGTGGGCCAAGGCGGCGAAACGGGCGGCGGACGGGGCCCGCCCCCTGGAGCACAACCGCTTCAAGGCCGAGTTGCTCAAACGCACCGTCGAACGCCAGCTGCGCGTCGTAGGAGGTACCAAGTGAGCCGCCAGCCGCAGGCAGCCGTCGGAGCGCCGCTCTCCCGGGTGGACGGGCGGCTGAAGGTCACCGGCCAGGCCAAGTACGCCGCCGACCACGACATCGAGGGTGTCGTCCACGCCGTCGTCGTCGACAGCACCGTCGCGCGCGGACGCATCACCCGTATCGACACCGGGGGCGCCGAGGCCCAGCCCGGCGTCCTGAAGGTGATCACCCACCTCAACGCGCCCACGCTGCCGTACCACGACTACCCGGGGATGAACCCTCCGGGACGGCGGCAGCGTGTCTTCCAGGACGACCGGGTCCTGTTCTTCGGCCAGCCGGTCGCCGTCGTGGTGGCCACCACCCTGGAGGTCGCGCAGCACGCCGCCGACCTGGTGAAGGTCCGCTACGACGCCGAACACCCCACGACCGACATGGCCGGCGCACCCGCCAACGAGGCCCAGACCTATGAGCGGGGTGACGCGGACAAGGCCCTGGGCTCCGCGGACGTCCGGCTGGAGACGACCTACCGGCTCGCCCGCAACCACCACAACGCGATGGAACTGCACGCGGCCATCGCCCGCTGGGACGGCGACCGGCTCACCCTGTGGGACAAGACGCAGTGGGTGCAGGGCGCGCAGATGGAACTCGCCGCCGTGTTCGGCATCCCCCGGGAATCGGTGCGCGTCATCTCGCCGTTCGTCGGCGGCGCGTTCGGCAGCGCCGGACGGACCTGGTCCCACGCCCCCATCGCGGCCCTCGCCGCCCGCGAGACGGGCCGCCCGGTGAAGCTGGTGCTGACCCGCCGACAGCTGTTCTCCTGGATCGGGTACCGGCCCGCGTACGAGTACAAACTGCGCCTGGGCAGCGACCGGCGCGGGCGGCTGAGCGCGATGGTCCACGACCTGCGGGGCGAGACCTCCCGCCACGAGGACTTCCGGGAAGCCGTCCTGGTGCTCGGGCAGATGCTCTACGCCACGCCCCACGTCAGCCAGGAGTACCGGACGGTACCGCTCGACGCGAACACCCCGCTGTGGATGCGCGGCCCCGGCTACGGCAGCGCCGCCATCCCCATCGAGTGCGCGATGGACGAACTCGCCTACGAGCTGGGTGTCGACCCGATCGCGCTGCGGCTGCGCAACGAACCGGAGGAAGACCCGTCGAACGCACGGCCGTTCTCCACCCGGCGGCTGCGCGAGTGCTTCCGTGTCGGCGCCCGCGAGTTCGGCTGGAGCCGCCGCAACCCCCGGCCGCGCTCCACCCGTGACGGCGACTGGCTGATCGGCACCGGCGTGGCCACCGCCTGCTACGACATCGGGCGCAGCCCCGCCGAGGCCCACGCCCGGCTCGACGCCGACGGCACCGCGGTGGTCCAGTCGGCGGCCACCGACATGGGCCCGGGAACGTACACCTCGATGACCCAGGTCGCTGCCGACGCCCTCGGCCTGCCCTGGCGGAGCGTCGAGTTCCGGCTCGGCGACACCGATATGCCGCCGGCCCCGCCGCAGGGCGGCTCGCAGCTCATGGCGAGCGTGGGCTCCGCCGTCCAGGACACCTGCGACAAACTGCGGCGGCAGGCGATCACGCTGGCCGTCGAGGACGAGGACTCGCCGCTGTACGGCGTCGCTCCCGACGCCGTCGTCGTACGCAACGGCCGACTGCACGTGAAGCGCAACCCGGCACACGGCGAGAACTACCGGCAGCTGCTGGCCCGCCACAACCTCACCCACCTCGAAGCGCGTGGGTCCTGGACCCCCGATCAGTCCCGGTTCTCGCTGTACGGCTACGGCGCGGTGTTCGCCGAGGTCGCCGTCGACGCCCGCCTCGGCCTCGTCCGGGTGCGGCGGATGCTCGGCGTCTACGACGCGGGCCGGATCATCAGCCCGAAGCTCGCCGACAGCCAGGCCCTCGGCGCCATGGTCGGCGGTATCGGCGCGGCCCTGCTTGAGCACACGGTCACCGACCACCGCGACGGCCGCATCGTCAACGCCAATTTCGCCGACTACCTCGTGCCCGTCAACGCCGACATCCCCGATCTGAAGGCGATCTACCTCGACGGGGAGGACCCGCACGCCGACCCCATCGGCGTCAAAGGACTGGGCGAGCTGGTACAGATCGGGGTGGCGCCCGCCGTCGCCAACGCGGTCTTCCACGCCACCGGACGCCGGGTCCGTGAATTTCCCATCACCGCCGAGGCCCTGCTCTGAGCCGCACGAGACCGTCCGGCGGCAGGTGAACGGACCACCGCGACGGACCCGAGGGCCGCCGCCGCGACCTCCGTACCCATGGCGCGGCGGCGGCCCGCCCACATCGCCCCCACCACCGGCCAGGAAGACCCCGTCCATGCTGAACATCGCGGACACGCTGCACACCTGGTGCCGCGAGGACCGCCCCTTCGCCCTCGCCACCGTCGTCCAGGTCAGCGGCAGCGCACCCCTGCCCGTCGGCACCGCACTCGCCGTGGACGCCGACGGCACCGTGGTCGGCAGCGTGTCCGGCGGCTGTGTGGAAGCGTCCGTCTACGAGCTGTGCCGACAAGTGCTGGAGACCGGCGATCCGCCCGCACGGGCATGGTTCGGCTACTCCGACGACGACGCCTTCGCCGTGGGCCTGACCTGCGGCGGCGAACTCGAAGTCCTGGTGCAGCGCGTGGAACCCGCAGCCCGGCCCCACCTCACCGCGGCCCTCGGACAAGCCGTGGCCGGTCGGCCCGTCGCGGTGGCGCAGATCGTGGACGGCCCGGAAGACCTGCTCGGCCGCACCCTGTCCGTCCTCGGGGACGGCAGAGCGTACGACGGAACCCTGGGCCGCGAGCGCGAGGACCGTGCGGTGCTCGCGCAGGTCCGCGCGCTGCTGCGGGCGGGGCGTACGGCTCTCGTCGAGGTCGGCGGGGACGCCGACACCTGCCCGGAGCAACTGTCCGTCGTCGTCCACACCCACGCGTCCCGCCCCCGCATGCTGATCTTCGGCGCCGTCGACTTCGCGGGCGCGCTCAGCGAGGCGGGACGGTTCCTCGGCTACCGGGTCACCGTGTGCGACGCCCGCCCCGTCTTCGCCACCGCGGCCCGCTTCCCGCACGCGGACAAGATCGTGACCGACTGGCCCCACCGCTACCTCGCCGACACAGAGGTGGACGCCCGCACCGCCGTCTGCGTCCTCACCCACGACGCCAAGTTCGACATCCCGCTGCTGCGCCTGGCAATGAGCCTCCCGGTCGGCTATGTCGGCGCCATGGGCTCCCGGCGCACCCACGCCCGCCGTCTGGAACTGCTGCGAGAGGCGGGCGTACCCGAGGAGCACCTCGCGCGCCTGCGTTCACCCATCGGGCTCGACCTCGGCGCCCACACGCCCGAGGAAACCGCGGTCTCCATCACCGCGGAGATCATCGCCCACACCCACCACGGCACCGGCCTGCCCCTGTCCCGCAGTACGGGACCCATCCACCACCCCGACCACGCTGACCGGCGGTCGTCCGCCGCGCTCAGTGACGCGGCTCCGTTCCCCAATCGGCCAGCGTCCGCAGGGCTTTCTCCGACCGGGAGCCCGGCTCGGCATGGAAGGTGACCAGGAGTTGTACGGTGTCGTCGGGCAGCGACATGGTCTCCTGGCAGACGTCGAACTCTCCCACCAACGGGTGCCGCATCCGCAGGGTGCCGTAGCTCTTGCAGCGCACGTCGTGCCGTGCCCACAGCCGCCGGAACTCCTCGCTCTTCTCCGACAACTCCTTGATCAGGCAGGCGAGTTGCGGGTCGTCCGGGTGGGCGCCCGCGTCCATGCGCAGAACGCTGAGGATCGACTGTGCCATGACGCCCGGGTCGGCGAAGCGGTCACGTGTCCTGGGGGAGAGGAGGATCAGCCGGGGCCAGTTGCGTTCGCCGGGCGACAGTTGCGCCCAGTCACCGAAGAGGGCGGCGGCCAGGCGGTTCCAGCCCAGGATGTCCATGCGCCGCCCCGCGACGTACGCGGGTACACCGAGTGAGTCGAGCAGATGCCGAACGGCGGGCCGCAGCCGTTGCGGCGGGGAATCCTCCTGCGTCGCGCCCTGCCGTCCGGGCTGGGCCAGCCGGACCAGATGGGCGCGCTCGTCCTCGTTCAGGCGCAGCGCCTGGGCGACGGCGTCCAGCACCTCGGGCGACATGTTGTCGCCGTAGCCCTGCTCCAGCCGCGTGTAGTACGCGAAGGACACCCCCGCCAGCTGCGCCAACTCCTCGCGCCGCAACCCGGGAACGCGTCGCCGCCCGTACGACGGCAGCCCGAGGTCCTCGGGTTTGAGCCGGGCCCTGCGGGAACGCAGGAACTCCTTCAGCTCGGCACGCCGGTCGAGTCCGGACGCCGCCTCTTCACCGGGCGCGACATGAATCGCCATCTCTGCTCTCCAGTCGTCGGACGTGGCATGGAAGACATTAAACGTTTTCGGGGGCGAAGGTGATCGAGGTGCCCTGCGGCGGGGAAGGGGGAGGCGACCGGGGAGAAAGACGACCCTGATGATCGCTCGCCGCAAGGCCTCGTGGAAGCTTGTCGTGACCAACTCTCCGAGGAAACAGGGGACATGATGCGCGGACTGTCGCGTAGGACGGTGCTGGGCGGGGCCGCAGGCGCCCTGGCTGTCGGCATGACCGGAACGAGTGCCGCGTCGGCACGGGCGGCGGGGGACCGGAGCGGTGGCGTCCGTGGCGCGGGCGGGGAACCGTACATGCCGGTGGAAGTGGGCGACGGCGGGGGACCGGCGGGGACGAACCGTGTGCATGTGCTCAAGGTCGGACCCGGGCGGGCGGAGACGGTACTGGTCCTGGTGCCGGGCATGTTCGGCGCGGCCAATGACTTCCGGCTGCTGGCCCGGGACCTGGTCGAGGCGGTCCCGGGGCTTCAGGTGTGGGCCCTCGACCGGCGCGAGGAGAACCTGGCCGACCGCTCCGGCTTCGCCGGCCCCGACCCCGTCGGCTACTACCTGGACGGCCGCTACCGCTCCCAGGACCCGGCCGCGTCCGGGTACGTCGCGGGCTGGGGCCTCGGGCTCGTCCTCGACGACCTGCGCGCGGTCGTGCGGGCCGCGAGTGGCGGCGGCCGGCGGCGGGTGGTGCTGGGCGGCCACTCCTGGGGCGCGACCACCGCGTTGGCGTACGCGGCCTGGGACTTCGGCGGGCGCCCCGGGTACCGGGACCTCGCAGGGCTGGTCGTGATCGACGGGGGAGTGCGCGGGGCGTTCACCGGGACGGGACAGCCGGTGCGGGACTCGCCGGAGGAGGTACGGGAGCGGCTGGCGGCGATCGACGCCGGGGCGGTCTTCGACATGACCCTGAGCGCGGTCGGGCTGGGCGGCCGGGCGGAGAGCACACAGATCTGGTACCAGCTGGCCGGGTGGTACGCCCACCTCGACCCGGAGGGCCGGTCGGTGCTGCAGCCCCGGCTGCCCGACGCACTGCGGCCGTCGTTCCCGGTCACCAACGCCGCCCTGCTGGGCATCCTGGTGGACGCGGGCTTCGGCTGGCCGAACGACATCAGCGTGCACTCGGGCCGCCTCGCCGACAGCGGCGACGTACGCGGCTGGGTCGACGAGGGCATCACCCCGATCAGCCGCGTCGCCATGTCGTACGCGGGTCCGGTGCCGGCGGTCTGGGAGTGGTACTGGCCCTCCCGGCTCTCCGTGGACCTGGACGTCGCCGACGCCTACGCCGACACCGAGTTGGCCCGCTCCCTGGGCCTGCGCCTGCGGCACGCGACGGAGTTGGACGTGCCGCTCTACGCCTTCGGGACGAGCTACGCCAACGGCACGATCGAGACGGCGGCGCGCGAGGTCGTGGCCGACTCCCGCATCCCGTACGCCGCTTACGAGACCGACGAGGGCATGAACCACCTGGATCCGCTGTTCGCCGCGCCGTCCCACAACACCCTGACACGCACACTCGCCCCGTTCCTCTTCCATGTCCAGCGAGGTTTGCGTGGGACCGGCGGGACGTGATCAGGGTTGCGGGGATGTTGTGCGCCGACACAGAACCCGCATTGGCTGAAGGACGCGCGATCGTCGGCCCGGACCGTTCAGGGAGGGCCGATGCGTGACACCGCGCGCCCGGCCGCCGACCGGACCCGGGACGGGCAGACGCAGACCGGAAGGCCGCCTCCGAGGGCCACGCCGTCCACGACGGGAACCCCAACCGAGAGCGCGGCACCGAAGGGCCCGAACGGTCCGAACAGCCCGAACGGGGAGGACAAGCGGCGCGACGCGTTCTTCGACAACGCCAAATACCTTGCCATCGTGCTGGTGGGGCTGGGCCACGCATGGGCGCCGCTGTACAGCGGCAGCCGGACCGCGGCCGCGCTGTACATGGCCGTCTACGCGTTCCACATGCCGGCGTTCATCGTCATCTCCGGCTACTTCTCGCGCGGCTTCGACGCGAGTCCGGGTCGGATCAGACGCCTGGTGACCGGCGTCGCCGTCCCGTACGTGGTCTTCGAGACGGCGTACGCGCTGTTCAAGCGGTGGGCCGTCGACGACCCCGCCCACCCCGTCAGCCTGATCGACCCCGGCTACCTGACCTGGTTCCTCGTGGCGCTGTTCGTGTGGCGGCTCACCACTCCGCTGTGGCAGACCGTGCGCCGTCCACTGTCGATCGCGCTCGTCATCGCGGCCCTGGCGTCCCTCTCGCCCGACATCGGCGGCAACCTCGATCTGCAGCGCGTCCTGCAGTTCCTGCCGTTCTTCGTGCTCGGGCTGCGCCTGAAGCCGGAGCACTTCCAACTGGTCCGCCGCAGGGAGGTGCGGCTGCTGTCACCGCTCGTCTTCGCGATGACGCTGATCGTGGCGTACTGGGCGGTCCCGCGGATGAACGCGGCCTGGTTCTTCCATCGCGACAGTGCCCAGGAACTCGGTGCACCGGCCTGGGCCGGACCCGTGATGACCCTGTTCCTCTTCGGCTGCTCGCTGCTCCTCACGGCGTGCTTCTTCGCCTGGGTGCCCCGGCACCGGACCTGGTTCACCGCCCTCGGCACGGGCACGCTGTACGGCTACCTCCTGCACGGTTTCGTCGCCAAGGGCTCCCGCTTCTGGGGCTGGTACGACCACGACTGGATCCACACCCCGTTCGGCGAGATCGCCGTCACCGTCCTCGCCGCCGCGCTGATCACCGCGCTGTGCACGTCGCCGGTCCGGCGGATCTTCCGGTTCGTGATGGAGCCGAAGATGGAGTGGTCCTTCCGCCGGGACCCGGCCGAACTCGTCCGTGGGCGGCTCTGAGCGGCTCCGGCGCTCGCGGGCTCTTCGCGAGTTCCGTTGTGGCCGGGGTCCGTTGGCCTCCGACCTGCGCCTAAAGTGGTGGCGTGTCCTCAGGAAACTCCGTGGTGTCACGCAATGTGCGCCTTCTCAGAGAGCAGCGTGGCCTGTCCCTGGCCGAACTGGCCCGGCAGGCGGGGCTCGCGAAGCAGACGCTGTCGAAGCTGGAGCAGGGTACGGGCAATCCCACGGTGGACACGCTGTTCTCGATCGCGGCCGCACTCGGCGTGCCGGTCACCAGGCTGGTGGCCGAGCGGGAGCAGGTGATGACCGTGCAGCGGGGCGACGAGGTCGTCTGGGAGCAGCGCGGCGGATACGAGTCCCGGTCGCTGGACCATGTGTACGGCTCCGGCGTCATCGAGAACTACCTGGTACGCATCGGCCGCACCCCGCAGGGCGCGGGCAAGCCGTCCGACCCGCACCCGGTGGGCACCTTGGAGCACCTGTACGTGATCAGCGGCCGGGTGCGGGTCGGCCCCGTCGACAGCCCGGTGGAGCTGTCCGCGGGCGATTTCGTGCGTTACCCGGGCGACCGGCCGCACGTGTACGAGTCGCTGGACGCGGAGAGCCTGGTGCACATCGTGGTGAGCGTGCCCCGTGTCCAACCCGGCACCGGCAGCCCGAACCTCGCGCGAACCCATGGGGAGAGCCGGGGCTGAGACCGCCCGGAGCGGCCCCGAGGGCCAGGGCCTGCCCGGCGGGTCACGCCTGGGCCGCGGGGTCTGGCACGCGCTCCCCAGGGGGTGCCCCCCAGCCGCGTTGCCGTGCCGTCGGTCGCCGACGCTCCGCGTCGCCCGCCGCGGCGGCGGGCGACGTCACAGCCTCCTCCGCCTCGCAGCCGCGTGCTCTCCCACGCGCGAACCGGCTTCGCCCGGCTCGCGCGCAAGCACCGGGGGCACCCCCATGCCCCCGCTCACCGGCGCTTTCAGGGGCATCGCAGGTCGAAGCCGACGTGATCCGCCGGACAGACCCTGGCCGCGGACGCGTCGCGCCGTCCGGACGCCGGGCCGGGGGAAACCGGCGGCCGGACGGCGTTCCACAGGGGGCCATACGGGGCTCAGGCCACGGGCAGGCCGCTGAGTCCGGGCGGCGTTGCCGTGTGCCGTGCTCTGGCCGCGGTGACCGCTCGTGCCGCTTCATGGGCGACGCGGCGCAGGGCGGGGGCGAAACGGGCGGGGTCGAAGCGGTGGTCGGCGCCCGCGACGGAGAGCGCCGCCACGGGGCGGCCGAGGGGGCCCATGATCGGTACGGCGACGCAGGTGAGGCCGAGGGAGACCTCCTGCCGGTCGTAGGCGATGCCGTCCTGGCGGATGCGGAGCAGGTCGGCCCGGAAGCGGTCGGGATCGGTGAGGGTGTACTCGGTGCGGGCGGGAAGCCCCGCCTCGATGGCCGCCTCGGCGGCGTCGTGGTCGAAGGCCAGCAGAGCCTTGCCGACACCCGTGCAGTACGCGGGCAGCCGGGCGCCGATCCTGGAGGGGGAGCGGGCCGCACGGTGACCGTGGATCTTGTTGACGTACACGATCTCGGTGCCGTGCAGCACGGCCAAGTGCACGGTCTCGTGGGTCAGTTCGTACAGATCCGCGAGATGGGGCAGCAGCCGTTCCTGGAGCAGCAGGGGAACGGGGCCGTAGACGCGGTTGCCGATGTCGAAGAGCTGCGTGCCCAGTCGGTAGTTGCTGCCGACCCGCTCGACGAGTTCGTTGCGCTGCAGGATGCCGAGCAGACGGAAGGCCGTGGACTTGGTGAGCCGGGCACGGCGGGCCAGTTCGCTGACCCCGACCTCCCGGTCGTGCTCGGCGAGCGACTTGAGCAGGACCAGCGCCTTGTCGACGGCGGTCTGCTGGTCGGACGCGGTGGTCGGCCCACAGGGGCGCGGGGTGTCGGCAGGCTCGGACACAGGGGTGGGCATGGGCGGACTCCGGGGACGTACCGAATGCGACCATTGAAGTGGACGCGTGTCCAATCTAGGAGACTGTGTCGGCCTTGTAAACGGCTCGCGCAAAACGACCGCCCGTAGCGCCGCTGGGGCACTACGGGCGGAACGACGGCTGTCCGCGGACCGGCGTCAGAGGGCGAACTCCCGGTCACGGGTCTCGGGCAGGGCCAGCACGCAGCCCAGGCTGATCAGACACAGTCCGCCGGCGTAGGCGCCGAGGACGAGCGGCGACTGCCAGTGGGCGTTGAGCCAGGTGGCGACCAGCGGGGCGAAGCCGCCGCCGAGGGTGTTGGCGAGGATGAAGGTCGCCGATGCGCCGGTGTACCGCAGCCTCGCCGGGAACAGCTCCGGCAGGAACGCCGCGATGGGGGAGAACATCAGGGTGAACAGCACCAGGCCGATGGTGAAGGCCCCGGTGATCAGCACACCGTTGCCGGTCTTCAGGGAGCCGAACATGGGCAGGGCCCACAGGACGCTGCCGACCGCGCCGGTCAGCATCACGGGGCGTCTGCCCACGCGGTCGGCCAGCCGTGCCGCCGGTATGGTGGCGGCCGCTCCGGCCGCGGCGGCGATGCTCGCGGCGGTCAGCATCGTGGGCTGCGGAATGCCGAGCGCCACCGGCCCGTACGACAGGCTGTAGACGATCGTCAGGTAGTAGACGGCCGAGCCACCGATCGCCGCGCCGATGCCGAGCAGCAGCCGACGGGGGTGCTCCTTGATCAGGGTGCCGAGGGGGAAGCGCGGCGCCGACGCGCTGTCGGCGGCGTGCCGCTCGCTGAACACCGGGGACTCGGTGACCCGGGTGCGGACCCAGAGGCCGATGACGATGAGCACGGTGCTCAGGAGGAAGGGGATGCGCCAGGCTCCGGCGGCGAAGCCGTCCCGGCCCGCGATGGCCATCGTCGGCAGGATCACCGCGCTGGACAGCAGGAAGCCGAGCGGCGGGCCGGCCTGCGGAATCGATGCGAACAGCGCCCGGCGTCCGGCGGGCGCGTGCTCGGCCGCCAGCAGCACCGCGCCGCCCCACTCGCCGCCCATGCTCACGCCCTGGAGCAGTCGCAGGGCGACCAGGAGTACCGGGGCGGCGAGGCCGGCGGTCTCGTACGTCGGCAGCAGTCCGACGCCGACCGTGGCCGCGCCCATGAGCATCAGGGAGAGGACCAGCGCCCGCTTGCGGCCGAGCCGGTCACCGATGGTGCCGAAGAGCACCACACCGATCGGGCGGGCCAGGAACGCGGCGGCGAAGGTCAGGAAGGCGGCCAGTGTCGACACCGTGGCGTTTCCGGACGGGAAGAAGGCCGGGCCCAGCACGAGTGCGGCTGCCGTGCCGTACACGGCGAAGTCGTAGTACTCGATCGTGGTGCCGATGAGGCTGGCGACGGCGACCCGGGACACATTGGGCTTCTGTGCGGCGGGTTCCGCGGAGCGGGTGGCGGCGCCGACTGCTGTGGCGTCGCTGGTGGTCTCGGACATGAGCGACTCAATTCCGATCAGGCCCGGATCATGAGTGATCCAGGGCACAGTGGGGACTGAGCGGGGACTGTAAGGCCCGGGCCGCCGAGCGTCGGATGCGTGTTCCGCTCTGCGGCACGAAGGAAACGAGTCGCTGTCCGAGGGTTGGTTTCGCCCCCGCCGCCCCTACCCGTCCCATCCCTGGGGGCTGCCGCCCCCCAGACCCCCGCATCGGCCTGAACGGCCTCGTCCTCGAACGCCGGACGGACTGGGTATGTCAGCCTCTCCGGCGTTTGAGGAGCGGGGGTTCGGGGGCCGGCCCCCGAGGAGGGGACGGGTAGGGGCGGCGGGGGCTACCACCGGCAGTGCCCCACCCGCGCACCGGCGTGTCGCACCACGGAACAGCGACTGGGCTGCCCCTGCCCGGGTGGCGTCTGCTGGGCGCATGCAGCGAGACCACACCGCCGACGCCATCGCCCCGGCGCGCACCACCGAGGCCCGGAACGCGCCGTCCTCCGAGGCCGCGTACGGCTACGGCGTCGGCACCGTCCCGGACCCGTGGACAGCCACCCGGACCGACGGCCCCGGCCCGCTCGGCCACCGCCGCGCGGCGGGCAAGGCACTGCCCGAGGAGGCCCAGCGATGACGTCCACCCCTGCCCGCCGCGCGTCGCACCGCCTCGCTCGCGCCCCCGAGCCGTCCGTCGACGTCAGCGCGTACTTCGACCTCGACCACGGCCTCGTCGACCGCACGATCTTCGGTGACGCGGCCCTCTACCGGCAGGAGCTGCGCCGCGTCTTCGCGCCGAGCTGGCTGTTCCTCGCGCACGAGAGTCAGTTCAGGAAGCCCGGTGATTTCTTCAGCACGTACATGGGCGAGGCCCCGGTCGTCGTCGCCATGGGCCGCGACCGGAAGCTGCGGGCCTTCCTCAACGCCTGCCGCCACCGAGGCATGCGGATCTGCCGCGCCGACGCGGGCGCCACCAAGGCGTTCACGTGCAGCTATCACGGCTGGGCGTACGACACCTCCGGAAAGCTCGTCAGCGTGCCCAACGGCGAGGACTACCCGGCCGGCTTCGACCAGGACCAGTGGGGACTGATCGAGTCAACGGCAGCATCCGCGTCTGGTACCCCAAGGGCCCGGACAAGATGGAGGTCTGGGCCTGGACGATCGTCGACAAGTCCATGCCGGACGAGGTCAAGGACGCCCAACGGCTCTACAACCTGCGGACGTTCGGGCCGACCGGCATCTTCGAGCAGGACGACGGCGAGAACTGGAGCGAGGTCCAGGCCACCTCCCACGGCTTCATGTCCGGTTCGATGACCCTGAACTACCAGATGGGCCTGGGCCTGGAAACCGAGGACGACATCCACCCCGGAACCACCGGCCGCCTCTACACCGACGGCGCCGCCCGCGGCTTCTACGCCCGCTGGCGCGACCTGATGAACACGCCCGCCTGGCACGAGAAGGACACCCCATGAGCACGACCAGCACCGGTACCGGTATCCAGGTAGCCGCCGTCGGCGACATCGAGGACGGCGAGGCCCTGAAGGTGCCCGCGGAGGCCACCGGCCACGGCGACGCCATCGCCGTCTTCCACGACGGCGGCGCCTACTACGCCCTCGACGACACCTGCTCGCACGGCCGGGCCTCGCTGTCCGAGGGCTGGATCGAGGACGGCGAGGTCGAGTGTCCGCTGCACAGCGCCCGGTTCTGCCTGACGTCGGGCCGGCCGCAGTGCATGCCCGCCACCCTCGACGTACGCACCCACCGCGTGGAGGTGCGCGACGGCGCCGTCCGGCTGCACCCCGGCGAGGAGGCCACCGGATGAGCCTCCCGCGCCGCGTCGCCGTCGTCGGCGCGGGCCTGGCCGCCGTCTCCGCCTGCGACGCCCTGCGCGCCCAGGGCTACGACGGAGAACTCGTGCTGTACTCCGCCGAGCACGGACTGCCGTACGACCGGCCGCCCCTCAGCAAGGACACGGGACAACTCGACGACCTCCCGGACGGTGTGCTCGGCATCCCCGGTGACGTACGCTCCCCGGACGATCTGCACCACGCAGTGGAGGCCACCGTCGACAGGTTCGGCAAGCTGGACATCCTCGTCCCGAACGCGAGAATCTGGGACTACCACCGCAGCGTCACCCGGCTGACCGGCAAGGAGCTCTCCGAGGCGTTCGACGAAGTCTTCGGTATCAACGTCAAGGGCTACGTCCTGGCCGTCGAGGCCGCCTGGCGGCGGCTCGTCGCCACCAGCGGAAGCATCGTGATGACGCTGTCCAACGCCTCCTTCCACACCGACGGCGGCGGCGCCCTGTACACCGCCAGCAAGCAGGTCTGCCTCGGCCTGGTCCGCCAGTTCGCCTACGAGCTGGCGCCGAAGGTCCGCGTCAACGGCGTCGCCACCGGCGGCATGCGCACCGGGCTGCGCGGCCCCGAGAGCCTGGGCCTGCAGGACCGTACGCTGGCTGCGTCCTTCGCCAGGAACGAGGCGTCGGGCCACAAACAGCCGCCGCTCATTCCGCTGTACGACTCCGGCGTCGAACCGGAGGACTTCACCGGGCCCTATGTCCTGCTCGCCTCCCGCGCCAACAGCGGGAGGCTCGCCTCCCGCGCCAACAGCGGCACCGTCACCGGTGCCGTGATCCCCGCCGACGGCGGCATCGCAGTCCGCGGTTTCCGTGCTCCAGCCGGCGGCGCCGGCCTCTGAACCGTCCCGCTTCCCGCTCGACAGCCCACGAAGGAGCCGCCGCCATGGCCAGCGTCGACATCAGCCCCGCCGCGGCACTGCACCGCAGAACCCAGGCGGACGTCTCCGGCTTCCTGATGATGAGCCACATGGCCCCGGCCGCCGAACTCGCCTCCCAGGCCCAGCTCATGGAGTCCTACGGCGCGCACTGCGTGTACGTCACCGACTCCGGCGGCCGGCTCACCATGGACGGCATGCGCGACCGCGTCCGCGCCTACCGCGACGTACTGGATCCGGCCACCGAAATCGGTGTACACGCGCACGAGAACCTCTCCCTCTCGGTCGCCAACAGCGTCGTGGCGGTCGAGGAGGGCGTCACACGGATCGATGCCTCCCTCGCCGGGCAGGGCGCGGGTGCGGGCAACTGCCCCATGGAGGCCTTCGTCGCCGTCGCCGACCTCCAGGGCTGGAAGCACGGCTGCGACGTCTTCGCCCTCCAGGACGCCGCCGACGACCTGGTCCGCCCGCTGCGCGACCGCCCGGTCCAGGTGGACCGCGAGACCCTCACCCTCGGCTACGCGGGCGTCTACTCCTCCTTCCTCCGCCACGCCGAGATCGCCGCCGCCCGCTACGGCGTCGACGCCCGGTCGCTCCTGCTGGAGGTCGGCCGCCGACGGCTGGTCGGCGGCCAGGAGGACATGATCGTGGACATCGCCCTCGACCTCACGTGGGGCAACACGGCCGCTGCCGCGGGCTGAGCGCGGGAACCTCTCCGACGGGTGAGCGAGGCTCCGGCGGGAGAGTGGTTGCGCTGGGCATGGGCGGCGCCGATGCGGAGGAGTACGGGGGCGGCCCGCGCCCGGCCCGGCGTCGCCCTCGCCCCTCGTGCGCGCCCCTGGTCGCGGCGACTTCGCTCGGTGCCGCACTCCGCCGGGCAGGGCGGCCCGCCGGCGGGTGCCCTCGCCCGTGAACGAACCATCCCGCGCGCCTTCGTCGGCCGCGGCCACCGCCTGGGTCTCGAACACGTCGGCCCGGACCGCGCCCCGCAGCGGGATCGCCGCCCGCCGCTGCCCTGTACCCGGCCCGCCCGGGCTGCCCGCGAGGCGCGGCAGCCCGGGTTCTTCTGCGGTGCGTGAACGGAAAGAAGCCGCCCCGGCCGGAAGTGATCCCGGCCGGGGCGGCTACGACGTCGAAGTCAGGAGCGCCAGGCTCCGGTGACGGAAGGTCAGGCGAGCGTCGCCAGCGCCTCGTTCCACGTCGCCGACGGGCGCATGACCGCCGAGGCCTTGGCGACATCAGGCTGGTAGTAGCCGCCGATGTCGGCCGGCTTGCCCTGGACGGCGAGCAGCTCCTCGACGATCTTCTGCTCGTTCGAGGTGAGCGTCTCGGCGAGCGGGCCGAAGGCCTTGGCGAGGTCGGCGTCGTCGGTCTGCCTGGCCAGCTCCTGAGCCCAGTACAGGGACAGGTAGAAGTGGCTGCCGCGGTTGTCGATGCCGCCGACACGGCGGGTCGGGGACTTGTCCTCGTTGAGGAAGGTCGCCGTGGCGCGGTCCAGGGTGTCGGCGAGGACCTGGGCGCGGGCGTTGCCCGTGGTCTGCGCCAGGTGCTCGAAGCTGGCCGCCAGCGCGAAGAACTCGCCCAGGCTGTCCCAGCGCAGGTAGTTCTCCTTGACCAGCTGCTGGACGTGCTTCGGGGCGGAGCCGCCGGCGCCCGTCTCGAAGAGGCCGCCGCCCGCCATCAGCGGGACGACCGACAGCATCTTGGCGCTGGTGCCCAGCTCCAGGATCGGGAACAGGTCCGTCAGGTAGTCACGGAGCACGTTGCCGGTGACGGAGATCGTGTTCTCGCCGCGGCGGATGCGCTCCACGGAGAGCTTGGTCGCCTCGACCGGGGACAGGATCTTGATGTCCAGGCCCTCGGTGTCGTGCTCCGGCAGGTACCGCTTGACCTTCTCGATGAGCACGGCGTCGTGGGCGCGGCCCTCGTCCAGCCAGAACACGGCCGGGTCGCCGGTCGCGCGGGCGCGGGTGACGGCCAGCTTCACCCAGTCCTTGATCGGCGCGTCCTTGGTCTGGCAGGCGCGGAAGATGTCGCCGGCGGCGACCGGCTGCTCCAGGACGACGTTGCCGGCCTGGTCGACGAGACGGACCGTACCGGCGGCCGGGACCTCGAAGGTCTTGTCGTGGCTCCCGTACTCCTCGGCCTTCTGCGCCATCAGGCCGACGTTCGGGACCGAGCCCATCGTCGACGGGTCGAAGGCGCCGTTGGCGCGGCAGTCGTCGACGACGGCCTGGTACACGCCGGAGTAGCTGCTGTCCGGCAGAACCGCGAGGGTGTCGGCCTCCTGGCCGTCCGGGCCCCACATGTGGCCGGAGGTGCGGATCATGGCCGGCATGGAGGCGTCCACGATGACGTCCGACGGGACGTGCAGGTTGGTGATGCCCTTGTCGGAGTCGACCATCGCCAGCTCCGGGCCCTCGGCGAGCTCGGCGTCGAAGGAGGCCTTGATCTCGGTGCCCTCGGGCAGGGACTCCAGGCCCTTGAGGATGCCGCCGAGGCCGTCGTTGGCAGAGAGGCCGGCCGCGGCGAGCGTCTCGCCGTACTTCGCGAAGGTCTTCGGGAAGAAGACGCGTACGACGTGGCCGAAGACGATCGGGTCCGAGACCTTCATCATCGTGGCCTTGAGGTGGACCGAGAACAACACGCCCTGGGCCTTGGCCTGGGCGACCTGCTCGGCCAGGAACTCGCGCAGCGCGGCGACCCGCATCACGGAGGCGTCGACGACCTCGTCCTTCAGGACCGGCACGGACTCGCGCAGCACGGTGCTGGTGCCGTCCTCGGCGACCAGCTCGATCTTCAGCGCGCCGTCCTCTGCGATGACCGCGGACTTCTCCGTGGAGCGGAAGTCGTTCTCGCCCATGGTCGCCACGTTCGTCTTGGACTCGGCGGTCCAGGCGCCCATGCGGTGCGGGTGGGTCTTGGCGTAGTTCTTCACCGAGGAAGGGGCGCGGCGGTCGGAGTTGCCCTCGCGCAGGACCGGGTTCACCGCGGAGCCCTTGACCTTGTCGTAGCGGGCGCGGATCTCGCGCTCCTCGTCGGTCTTCGGGTCGTCCGGGTAGGCCGGCAGCGCGTATCCCTGGGCCTGCAGCTCGGCGACCGCGGCCTTGAGCTGCGGGATCGAGGCCGAGATGTTCGGCAGCTTGATGATGTTCGCCTCGGGCGTCTTGGCGAGCTCACCGAGCTCCGCGAGGGCGTCCGGGGTGCGCCGGCCCTCCTCCAGGTACTCCGGGAACACGGCGATGATGCGCCCGGCCAGCGAGATGTCACGGGTCTCGACGTTCACACCGGCCTGAGAGGCGTACGCCTGGATCACCGGCAGGAAGGAATGGGTCGCCAGGGCGGGCGCCTCGTCAGTGTGCGTGTAGATGATGGTCGAGTCAGTCACCGGGTGCTCCGCTCCACGTCTGCAACATTGCTCGACATCAAGATATCTCGTGAGCGATGGGGTCTCGACAGGGGTCCGGGCTTCGGGGGTGCCTACGGGTTGTGCGTGACTGGCCGTGCCCACGCGGCGGAGCCGCATATGTTCACAGCCCGGGCCAAGCTCCATCAGCCCGTCCGGCGTTTGAGGACGAGGCCGAAGGCCGATCCACCACCCACCGGCCCGCACACTTCCAACCCACCCCAGGCCCCCTCAGCCCGTCCGGCGCTTGAGGACGAGGCCGTTCAGGCCGATCACACAGCAACCCCCACCCACCCGCACACACCCCACCCACCCTGAGCCCTCTGGCGGGGTCGAAGGGGCGGCAGCCCCTGGGGATGGGACGGGTAGGGGCGGCGGGGGCGAAAACCGGTCCGGGCGACCCAGGGCACGGTCAAGGCCCGAAAGGAACCCCCTCCGGCGCGATCTCCGTGGTCGTCTCCCGCTGGTGGGGAATCCCCACGCCGCCCTGCTGGAGGGCGATCGTCCGAGCAGGAGCGGGGATACGGATGCCCTCGGCGCGATAGCGCTTGTGGAGCCGTTTGATGAACTCGTGCTTGATCCGGTACTGATCGCTGAACTCCCCGACACCGAGAATCACGGTCATTCCGATCCGCGAGTCACCGAACGTGTGGAAGCGGACGGTCGGCTCATGCTCGGGCACGGCACCGCTGACGTCGGTCATGACCTCGGCGACGACCTCGTTGGTCACCTGCTCGACATGCTCCAGATCGCTCTCGTAGCCGACACCCACCTGAACGAGCAGGGTCATCTCCTCCTCGGGGCGGTTGTAATTGGTCATGTTCGAGCCGGCGAGCTGACCGTTGGGGATGATGACCAGGTTGTTGGAGAGCTGGCGGATGGTCGTCTGCCGCCAGTTGATGTCGACGACATAGCCCTCCTCGCCGCTGCTGAGCTTGATGTAGTCGCCGGGCTGGACCGTCTTCGAGGCGAGGATGTGGATGCCGGCGAAGAGGTTGGCGAGGGTGTCCTGAAGGGCCAGGGCGACCGCCAGGCCGCCGACGCCCAACGCCGTGAGCAGCGGCGCTATCGAGACGCCCAGCGTCTGGAGCACCACGAGGCCGCCGATCGCCAGCACCCCGATCCGGGTGATGTTGACGAAGATCGTGGCCGAACCGGCGACCCCGGACCGGGACTGCGTGACCGTACGCACCAGACCGGCGATCACCCGGGCAGCCGTCGCCGTCGTCACGACGATGAGCAGCACCGTCAGGACCTGGTTGACATGGTGGCCGACGGTCCTGGTGAGCGGCAGCACCGCCGCCGCGGCTGCCACGCCCCCGGTGACCGCCGCCCACGGCACCAGCGTCCGCAGCGCGTCGACGATCACGTCGTCCCCGCTCCAGCGCGTCTTCGTCGCATGCTTGCCCAGCCACCGCAGCAGCATGCGCAGCAGGAACGCGCCCAACAGGCCCGCGGCCAGGGCGATCCCGGCCATGACGAAGTCGTCGACGGTGAGGCCCCGGTTCATCGGCTGCCCCCCGAAGGACGCGTCACCGAAGGACACGTCACCGAAGGACGCGGAGAGCGGCCCACGGGCCGGATGTGATGTGTCGTCACCTTGCCACCTGCTCGAATCCGGTTTGCACGACTCACGCCCGGACGCGTGTGTGGCGCGGGCGCGACGGCTCATCCTGCCGTATCCGCCGGCCCATTCGTCACCAGGCCTGCACGGACCGGCCATTGAAGCGACACAGCTCACGGCGTCGCACAGCTCGCCGCACATCCCGTACCGCCCGGCACCCGCAGCGAACCCGGCCGTCCCCCTCCTGAGCTGCCACCAACACCCCCGTACCGTAATGGAGTTCACCCCGCAGGCCGGCGGCCCCTTCCGGCCCCTCCTGGTCGAGGACGAAGGCACGGTCGACCCGTGGACAGGACGGACTGGGAGAAGCAGGCGACGGCGGCGGCCAGTCGCTCGGCCTCCGCGCGGGTGCGGCCGGTCGGTACGACGCGGCTGGCGAGCCCCACGCCGTACGCCCCGGCTACGGGTACGGGGCGTCCGTTGAGGATCATGCCCATCGCGCTGCCGGTGCCGATCAGGTGGGGGAGCCGTATCGTGCCGCCGCCGACGAGCGGCACGCCCCAGCGGCGGCAGAAGACCCGAAGCCCGCGTCCTCCTCGGCGACCCGCAGATCGCGCCGGAGGGCCGACTCCAGGCCGCCGGCGACGGCGTTGTCCCGCGACCGCCACGATCACCGGCTCGGACAGCCACAGCCGGGTCGCCCCCTCGGCCCGTCACCGTCCTCCGCGACGGGGCTGCCGCGCTCCGTGCCCATCGCCTTGGGATCGCCGCCCGCGCAGAACACACCGCCCTCGCCCTACAGCACCACAGCACCACCACCTGTGCTCCGCCCACGACCGAGGTGGCCGTGCGGGCAAGCCACGCCCCGCCCGGGGCCGGCCCAAGGTCGGGCCCGGCCTCAGATCACCTTCAACCGCACCAGCGCCCCCAGCGTCAACGCCCCCGGCAGCAGCGGCAGCCACACCGTGATGATCCGGTACGCCAGTACCACCGCCGTGGCCACGGCCACCGGACCGCCGGCCGCCACCAGCGCCACGACGAGCGCGGCCTCCACCGAGCCGAGGCCGCCCGGCGTCGGCACCAGGGCCACCGCGACCGTGGCGGCGAGATACGCGACGATCACGTGGGTCACGGGCACGTCGAGCCCCAGCGCCAGCCCCACGGCGACCAGTCCGGAAGCCTGGAGCGTGGGAAAGGCCAGCGAGCCGCCCCACAGTGCGAGGGCGCGAGAGGGCCGCGTGTGCACGGAACGGGCCTCGCCCAGCGCCGTACGCAGGAAGGACACCACGGCTGTACGGACGCGGCGTACGAGAAGCAGGACCGCCACCGCCCCGCAGAGCACGATCGCGACGACGGCCGCCAGCGGGCCGAGCGCGCCCTCGGGGAGCAGCGTGCCGAGGCGCAGCGCGCCCGGGAAGGCGAGCAGCAGGGCCAGGAGCAGGCCCACACGGGCGATCGACTCCGCCAGCAGGTACAGCGCGAGCGCCGCCGAGGAGCGGGCGAGCGGTACCCCGTGCACCGTCATGAACCGCAGGTTGACCGCGCTCGCGCCCAGGCCGGTGGGCAGCAGATGGTTGGCCGCGCCCGCCGCGAACTGCGTGGCGAGCAGCCGGCGCGCGGGCAGACGCTCGACGAGCGCGCCCTGCCGGGTGAAGGCGGCGGCGACCCAGGTGAGGCAGGTCGCCCCGACGGCCGCCGCGAGCCATGGCCACCGGGCCGTCGCCAGGTGGGCGAAACCGTCGGTGAGGACGGAGCGATGGCGCACGGCGACGAACAGGACCAGGGCGAGGGGGAGCAGGCACAGGATCCGGCGGACCGGGATACGACGGCTGAGACGGCTGAGCTGTCCCTCGGGCAGCTCGGGCAGTCGGGGGCGTCGTATCGCTGTCACACCGGGAGAGGTTTCCCGGCACGCGCCAACGGGGGGTTGCGGATGCGGGGACGGCGGCTGACCGGCGGCGGACTTCACCGAGTCCGTGCGTACGTCGGCGCGCGTGTTGACCTCAACGTTGCTTGAGGTTCTAGCGTCCTTCTCATGAGCATGGAAACCACCGCCTGGACCCAGCTGTACAGCGTCATGAACGCCAACGAACAGCGCCGCCCCCTCGCACGCGCCACACTGCGCCGTATCGCCGCCTTCGCCCGCCCGCACCGCCGCCGTATCGTGCAGTTCCTGCTGCTGAGCGTGGTGACCGCGCTGCTCGCGGTCGCGACGCCGGTGCTCGCGGGGTACGTCGTCGGCGCGATCGTGTCGGGTGCCGAAGCTGACACTGTCGTACGCCTTGCCGTGCTCATCGCCCTTATCGCACTCGGCGAAGCGGCGCTGGGACTGCTCGGGCGGTGGCTGTCGTCGACGCTCGGCGAGGGACTCATCCTCGATCTGCGGACGGCTGTGTTCGATCATGTGCAGCGCATGCCGGTCGCGTTCTTCACACGTACTCGTACGGGCGCGCTCGTCAGTCGTCTCAACAACGACGTCATCGGCGCGCAGCGCGCCTTCAGCAACACCCTCTCCGGAGTGGCGAGCAACCTGGTGACGCTGCTGCTCACCCTCGCCGTGATGCTCACCCTGTCCTGGCAGATCACCCTGCTCGCGCTCGTGCTCCTGCCCGTCTTCGTCGTGCCCGCCCGGCGGATGGGCCACCGCATGGCCCGGCTCCAGCGCGAGGCCGCCGACCTCAACGCGGCGATGGGCACCCGGATGACCGAACGCTTCTCGGCGCCCGGCGCCACACTGGTCAAGCTCTTCGGGCGGCCTGACGACGAGTCGGCGGAGTTCGCCGCGCGGGCCCGGCGGGTGCGGGACATCGGAGTGCGTACGGCGATGGCGCAGTCGGCGTTCATCACCGCGCTCACCCTCGTATCGGCCCTGGCGCTGGCCCTGGTCTACGGCCTCGGCGGCTGGTTCGCGCTGCGCGGCAGCCTGGAGCCGGGCGCGGTGGTGTCCCTGGCTCTGCTGCTGACCCGTCTGTACGCGCCGCTCACCGCGTTGGCCGGGGCACGCGTCGAGGTCATGAGCGCCCTGGTGAGCTTCGAGCGGGTCTTCGAGGTGCTGGACCTCAAGCCGCTCATCGAGGAGAAGCCGGACGCGCGGAAGGCACCGGACGGCCCGGTCGCGGTCGAGTTCGACAACGTCCGCTTCGGCTACCCGTCCGCAGACAAGGTCTCCCTCGCCTCCCTGGAGGAAGTGGCCTCCCTCGACACCCGTGGCGGCGCCGAGGTCCTGCACGGCGTTTCCTTCCGCGCCGAACCCGGCCAGACCGTCGCCCTCGTCGGCTCCTCCGGCGCGGGCAAGTCGACCATCGCGCAACTACTGCCCCGGCTGTACGACACCGACGAGGGCACCGTCCGCATCGGAGGCGTCGACGTACGTGACCTGAGCGCCCGGTCGATGCGGGAGACCCTCGGCATGGTCACCCAGGACGGCCACCTCTTCCACGACTCGGTGCGCGCCAACCTGCTCCTGGCCCGGCCCGGGGCGACGGACGCCGAACTGTGGGACGTCCTGCGCCGGGCCCGCCTGGACACCCTCGTACGCTCCCTGCCCGACGGCCTCGACACCGTCGTCGGCGAACGCGGTTACCGCCTCTCCGGCGGCGAGCGCCAGCGCATGACCATCGCCCGCCTGCTGCTGGCCCGTCAGCGCGTCGTCATCCTCGACGAGGCCACGGCCCACCTGGACAACACCTCGGAGGCGGCCGTGCAGGAGGCGCTCACGGAGGCTTTGCAGGGGCGGACGGCGGTGGTCATCGCCCACCGGCTGTCGACCGTGCGGGCCGCCGACCTGATCCTCGTCGTCGAGGCCGGGCGGATCGTGGAGCGGGGGACGCACGAGGAGTTGCTCGCGGCGCAGGGGCGGTACGCGGAACTGCACCGGACGCAGTTCGAGAAGCATGTGGGCGTGGTCGACGAGCCGGCAGCCGGCGACGAACAGGCCGAAGCGGCATAGACAGTGGAGGTACTGAACGCCCGGCCGGCGTAGTGCGCCGGCCGGGCGTTCGACCGGAACCACAACGCCGCGACGAACAGCAGGCTCCGGTCGCTCCGGCCGCATGCCGCCGTAGGCTCACGGCATGGAGATCAGAGGACCGTGGCGACAACACCGCCAGGAAACCCTGTGCGCGACCCCGCGCCTGGTGGCCTACCGGGACGAGGTCACCCTGCCGGACGGCGGGGCGGGCCACTACGACTGGGTCCAGGTGCCCGATCTGGTCCGGGTCGCCGCGCTGGTCGACGGGCGCCTGCTGCTGATCGAGCAGTACCACTACCTCGCCGGGCCGATGTGGCAGCTCCCGGGCGGGAGCGTCGACGCGGACGACCCGGACAGCGGTGCGGCGGCGCGACGTGAACTCGCCGAGGAGACCGGCTACCGCGACGGCCGCTGGAGGGCGCGCGGCGCGCTCCACCCCCTGCCCGGCCTCACCCCGGCACGCGTCCACCTCTGGAGCGTCGACGGCCTCACCCCGGGCGAGCCGACTCCGGAGGCCGGGGAAGCGGACCTGAAGGTGCATCACGTCCCCCTGGACGAGGCGGTCCGGGCGGCCCGCGACGGCCGTATCGGCTGCGCGGCCAGCGCCGCCCTCGTCCTGGCCGTGGCCACCGAGGACACCGCCGGGGCGGCGGCCACCTGAGGGACCGTCCGCCCGGACGGCAGCCCGGTCAGTGAGCGACCCGGCGAGGTTGAGCAGTACCACGCCGCCGATGACCGTCACTGAGCAGCCTGTCGTCCGTGACGGGGCGCAACCGCACCCGGTCGTCGTCGAGGCCGCCCTCCGGACAACTGCCTCCGTCGGCGCCGAAGTCCACGATGGCCGATGACGCTGGGTGCGCCGGTCCACTGTCCGGCGGCCGGCTCCCAAGTCGTACGCCGCCGTCGGCCTCGTGGATCGTGGGTACCCGGCCGTCCGGCGGTCGGCCCGAGTCGGTCCGGTGGTGGGTGGCCGCGTCCCGGGGCCGACAGGCACGGTCGGCAACGCTGAGCAGGTTGCGGCCGGAGTCGGTGAGGAAACGGGAGGGGCCGTTCCCGGGCGCTGGGTCGATGAAGCGGCCCCGCTCGGTCTTGCTCGGAGAGGTGACGCTCGCCCTGATGGGTGTCGGGGGAGGGGCCCCGATCGCCGGTGCCCTGCTGGAGACGAAGTCCTGTGGGGACTGCCGCTCTTCCCCTACATGGACATCACGGTCACGCCGCTCGCCCGGCACCCTTCGGCCATCCACTGAGCCTTCGTGAGAGAAGGGGCTCCGACCGCCAACGCGGTCGGAGCCCCTTCTCTCTGCTCGCCCTGCTCAGCAGTAGACCGACTGGATCTGCAGGTACGATTCCAGGCCCTCGGGCCCGAGCTCGCTGCCCAGCCCGCTCGCCTTGACACCGCCGAAGGGGGCGACGGGATCGGGCAGGTAGCGGTTCACGCCGATGGTGCCGGTACGCACGCGCCGGGCGACGGCCGCTCCCCGTTCGGGGTCCGAGGTCCACACCGTGCCGCCGAGGCCGTAGTCGGAGTCGTTGGCGATGCGTACGGCGTCGTCGACACCGTCGTACGGGATCAGGCAGAGCACCGGCCCGAAGATCTCCTCCTGCGCGACGACGAAGCCGTTGTCGATGTCGGCGAAGACCGTGGGTTCGACGAACCAGCCCTTGTCCCGGCCGGCGGGGCGTCCACCGCCGGTGGTGAGGCGGGCCCCTTCGCCGCGTCCCTTCGCGATGTAGCCCTCCACGCGGTCCCGTTGCTGCGGTGTGGCCATCGGGCCGACGAGAGTGCCCTCGTCCAGGGCGTCCCCGACGGGCAGGGTGCGGACCAGGTCGGTGACCAGGTCGACGATCTCGGTGTAGCGGCTGCGCGGGGCCAGGAGGCGGGCGCTGAGGAAGCAGGTCTGGCCGTTGTTGGTCAGCGTGGCGGCGACCAGGTCCTGCCCGATCTTCCCAGGGTCCAGTACGGCGTCGTCCAGGACGATGTCCGCCGACTTGCCGCCGAGTTCCAGGGTCACCGGGCGCAGCAGCCGGCCGCAGGTCTCGGCGATGGCCCGGCCGGCCGCCGTGGAGCCGGTGAACGCCACCTTGTCCACGCCGGGGTGGGATACGAGATGGGTACCGGCCTCGCGGCCTCCCGGCACGACATTGAGCACTCCGGCCGGGACCCCGGCGGCCTCGGCCGCCTCGGCGACGAGGAACGAGTCGAGCACGGCCTCGGGGGAAGGCTTGAGGACCACCGTGCAGCCGGTGGCCATCGCCGGTGCGATCTTGAACATGGACAGTACCTGCGGGTAGTTCCACGGCACGATCGCCGCGACGACCCCGACCGGTACCCTGCGCACCTCCACCGAGCCGCCGAGCAGCCCGGCACGTACCTCGGAGAAGGCCGTCGCACGGGCCAGCCCGGCGTAGTAGCGCAACACCGCGGTCGGATAGCCGACCTCCAGCTGCCGGGCCATGCTGATCGGCATGCCGTTCTGGCTGCTGACCGGCTCCGCCATGCGGCCGGCTCGTGCCTCCAGCTCCGAGGCGAAGCGCTCCATCACCTCGGCTCGGCGCTCCGGCTCCCAACTCGCCCATCCGCCCGGCTCGTCGAAGGCCCGACGCGCGGCGTCGACCGCGGCATCGACGTCCGCCGCCAACGCTTCGGGCACGCTGCCGAGCACGTCCTCCGTGCTCGGGTTGACAGGGGTGATGGCACGGCTGCTGGAGGGCCGCACCCACTCCCCGCCGATGTAGAGGCGTTCGTAGCGTTGATCCATCAGCACTCTCCTGGCGATCCGGCGCCCGCTCCGGAATCGGGTACGGGACTTTCGTCGACCTTCGCCCGATCCGTTGGCGGCGGGGTGCCGCCGGGTGCACGGGTAGTCACCAGGAAATGCATGCGATCGCAGTGTGAGGCGCCTCTCCGCGGAGCGCGGGGCCCTCGGTGTGCCTGCGCCGTATCACCACACAGGGACACCGTCCTCGTGTGGCGGTCGGCCGGCGACCGTGCCGTCCCGTCGTCAGGAAGGTCAGCAATGGATCAGTGTGAGTCCTGAAACACCTGGGGACAGCTGACCGAACATGCGGATCGTTATAGGGTGCGGAGACCGCCTCTGACCTGCATATAACGGGCAGAGAGCAGATAGATCGGGAGTTTCTCCGTGTTTCGTACAATGTTCAAGTCGAAGATCCATCGCGCCACGGTCACCCAGGCCGACCTGCACTACGTCGGGTCTGTGACGATCGACGCCGAACTGCTCGACGCGGCGGATCTGCTGCCGGGTGAACTCGTCCACATCGTCGACATCACCAATGGCGCCCGCCTGGAGACGTACGTCATCGAGGGCGAGCGGGGCTCGGGTGTGATCGGGATCAACGGGGCGGCGGCCCACCTCGTGCGTCCCGGGGACCTGGTGATCATCATCAGCTACGCCCAGGTTTCCGACGCCGAGGCGCGGACCCTGAAGCCCCGGGTCGTGCACGTGGACCACGGCAACCGGATCGTGGCCCTGGGGGCCGATCCGTCCGAGCCGGTGCCGGGGTCGGACCAGGAGCGCAGCCCGCAGGCCGTCACGGTCTGAGCCGCAGACCGAGCTCTACGAGCGAGCCGCACGACCGAGCCGAGGAGCGGCCATGCGCGACATCGAGATCCGCGACGACCGGGCGGCCGGCCGGCTGGAGGCCCTCGCCGGGGAGGAAGGGGGCGAAGTCGTCGGCCACATCCAGTACTTCGTCCTCGCGGAACCCGAGCGCGCGCTCGTCCCGGTCCACACGATCGTCGAGCCCGAGCACGAGGGGAAGGGCATCGCGGGCTCGCTCGCGCGGGAGCTGTACGGCATCGCCGCCCGCGAGGGCAGCGCGGTCGCCCCGCTGTGCCCGTACGTCGTGAGGTGGGCCGCCCGTCACCCCGAGGAGGCCCCGGCAGCCGCCCCGGAGCTGCTGCGGGCCGCGGAGGAGTGGCTTGTCGCACACCCCGAAGGGTTCTGACGCGAGGCCCGGTGCGCGCCCTGCCGCGCCCCTCACCCATGACCGTGAGCCTTCGACGGGCACGCGCCGGAGGCTCACGGCCGCCGTCGACACGGTCACCGGCGCCGACGCGACCGTCCTCGCTCAGACCTCCATGGACCTGGTCCAGCGCGCCTCGCCACGACCGGGATTCCGGTTCCGTCGAGCCCCGGCCGGGACCGACGGTGGGTGCGAAGGCGGGGCCCTCCGGCTGACCGGCCGTCTGCCAACGGGGTGACTGCCCGTGCGGGCGCCGGGTACACGTGGGAAGAGTCCAGAGCCGACGTACCGACTGGCTGGAGGACACCATGACGCATCCGCACCCCGACCCCACGAAGCCGGGGCCTCCGCCCGGCCCGGGGCCCGACCGGCCGCAGCCGTATCCGGACCCCCAGCCGTTCCCGGACCCGGTGCCGAGCCCGGAACCGCGTCCTTCCCCGGAGCCCCCGCCGTCCCCGATCCCCAAGCCACCGGGTCCGGACCCGGTCCCGGAGCCCGAACCGAAGCCGGTCCCTTAGCGGTTGCGCCGGTGGCCCGGCGCGGAGCGGGCGTCGCTCCGCGCCGGGCCACCGGCGTACGTATCCCTGGGCGGAGCCGCGCCCCTTGAGGGGCGCGAGCAACCACACACGGTCCGCGGTCTCAGAACTACCCCTCGACGAACTACCCCTCGACCTCGGAGCGGTCCCCGCCCCACAACGTGTGGAACGACCCCTCCCGGTCCGTCCGCCGATACGTGTGCGCCCCGAAGAAGTCCCGCTGCCCCTGCGTGAGCGCCGCGGGCAACCGCTCGGCGCGCAGGGCGTCGTAGTAGGCGAGGGCGGCGGCGAAACCGGGGGTCGGGACGCCCTGGCGGGTGGCGGCGACGAGGACCTCGCGCCAGTCGTCCTGGGCCGCCGCGATCTCCTGGGCGAACGTCTCGTCGGCGAGCAGGCTCGGAAGGTCGGCCCGGGTGTCGTACGCGGCGCGGATGCGGTCCAGGAAGGCCGCGCGGATGATGCAGCCGCCGCGCCAGATCGAGGCCACCTTGCCCAGGTCGATGTCCCAGCCGTACTCCTCGGTGGCCGCGGTGATCTCGTGGAAGCCCTGGGTGTACGACACGATCTTCGACGCGTACAGCGCCTGCTCCACCCGGTCCGCGAACGCCCCGGCCTCCGCCTCGCTCAGCGGGGAGGCCTTCGGACCCGCGAGGGAGCGTGAGGCATCCCGCAGCGCGCTGTGGCCCGACAGCGAGCGCGCGAACACGGCCTCGGCGATACCGGACACCGGCACGCCCAGGTCCAGCGCGATCTGGACCGTCCAGCGGCCCGTGCCCTTCTGCTCGGCCCGGTCCTGGACAATGTCCACGAACGGCTTGCCCGTTGCCGCGTCCACGTGCGCCAGCACCTCGGCCGTGATCTCGATCAGATACGAGTCGAGCCGGCCGGTGTTCCAGGTGCGGAAGATCTCCGCGATCTGCGCGGGGGTGTATCCGGCCACGTCGCGCAGCAGTTGGTACGCCTCGCCGATCAGCTGCATGTCCGCGTACTCGATGCCGTTGTGCACCATCTTCACGAAGTGCCCGGCGCCGTCCGGACCGACATGGGTCACACAGGGCGCCCCGTCCGCCGCCTTCGCGGAGATCTTCTCCAGCATCGGACCGAGCGAGTCGTACGACTCGGCGGGGCCTCCCGGCATGATGCTCGGCCCGTGCAGCGCGCCCTCCTCGCCGCCCGAAACGCCCATGCCGACGAAGTGGATGCCCTGCTCACGCAGGTCGCGCTCACGGCGCCGGGTGTCCGCGAAGTGCGCGTTGCCGCCGTCGATGATCATGTCTCCGGGCTCCAGGAGGGGCGCGAACTCCTCGATCACCGCGTCCGTGGGCCCGCCGGCCTTCACCATGATGACCAGGCGCCGGGGCCGCTCCAGCGCCGCCACGAACTCCTTGGCGGTCTCCGCCGCGATGAAGTCGCCCTCGTGCCCGAACCCCTCCACCAGCGCGTGCGTCCGTGACGCGGTGCGGTTGTGCACGGCGACCGTATAGCCGTTGCGCGCGAAGTTGCGGGCGAGGTTGCGTCCCATGACCGCGAGACCCGTGACGCCGATCTGGGCTGTTGTGCTCATACGGTTGGCTCCTATGGATCCTGGAATAGGTGGTGCCGTTGTGTCGTGCACTGGTGGTGCCGATTGGTCCTGATGTCGGCAGCAGTACCCGTGCCCGCCAGTATTGCCCCTCGGGCCATCCTGACGTGCCGGTACGCCGACCGCACATCGTGACGTGACGAGGTTGAATACGCAGAAGAGGCCCCGCCTGCCTCAGCGGTCCGCGAGATCCAGAACCGGTCGTGCCGAACGAGGGGCGTTTCCCGGTCAGTTGGCGGGAAAGGGCGGCTGATTGCCGTCTTGTCACGGCCTGTTGACGGCGCTTATTTTTGCGGCTCCTGGCATATGTGCGTGAGGGGGCCCAGTCATGGCCGTACGCGGTCGGCACCGCCGGTACCAGCCCAACAGAATCAACCGCGCCTCACTCACCGTCACGGCGGGCGGTGCCGGTATGGCGCTCCCGCTGATGGGCACCGGCGCCGCCCACGCGGCCGACGTGGACACCTGGAACAAGGTCGCGGCCTGCGAGTCCAGCAACGACTGGAACATCAACACCGGCAACGGCTACTACGGCGGGCTCCAGTTCAGCCAGTCGACCTGGGAGGCGTACGGCGGCACGGGCTACGCGCAGCGCGCGGACCTGGCCACCAAGGACCAGCAGATCGCCATCGCGGAGAAGGTGCTCAAGGGCCAGGGCCCCGGCGCCTGGCCCGTCTGCTCGGTCCGCGCGGGCCTCACCCCGGGCGGCGACACCCCCGACATCAACCCGTCGGGCACGTCGCAGTCCACCCCGGCGTCTACCCCGACGTCCACCTCGACGCAGGGGGCGCCGAAGCGCACGGTCCGCGACGTCACCCCGCAGACCACCCCGCAGTCCCAGGCGGGCAGCGTCGAGATGTACACCGTCGTCCGCGGGGACACTCTCTCCGGCATCGCCGACACCCGGAACGTCCCGGGCGGCTGGCAGAAGCTGTACCAGGCCAACCGCAAGACCATCGGCGGAGACCCGGACCTGATCATGCCGGGGCAGCGGCTGAGTCTGCGCCCGTCGTCGGGAACCTCCTCGTCCACCGGCAACTCCTCGAACCAGAGCACCGGTTCGCAGACCAAGGACAAGGACGACAAGAAGGGCCGGACCGGGCGGACGGCCACGTCGCCGACCCGCGTCGCACCGGTGAACGCCTCGACCGGCACGGCCTACCGGACCGCGGGCTCCTCCTGGTCGAAGGGCTACCACACGGGTGTCGACTTCCCGGTACCCACCGGCACCTCGGTGAAGGCCGCGGCCGCGGGCAAGGTCGTCACCGCGGGCTGGGGCGGCTCGTTCGGCTACCAGGTGGTGATCCGGCACGCCGACGGCCGCTACACGCAGTACGCGCATCTGTCGGCGATCACCGTGAAGTCCGGGCAGAGCGTGGACGCCGGCCAGCGCATCGGCCGCTCCGGGTCCACGGGCAACAGCACGGGCCCGCATCTGCACTTCGAGGTGCGGACGGGGCCCGGCTTCGGCAGCGACATCGACCCGATCGCCTATCTGAGGGCGGGGGGAGTACGGGTCTGACGCGCGGTCGTCCACTGTGCCCGCCGTGCTCGCCGTCATGCCTGTCGTCGTGCCTGTCGTCGTGCCTGTCACGAAGGGTCGGCTCAGGAATTGACACGGGTGCGCTGCCGGTCGACGACGGGCATCGGCACGTACGGGCCGCCGTAGAACGGGCCGTAGTGCGGCGGCGGCTCGTCGCCGGAGGGCCGCCCCCGGTCCCCGTTCCCGTACGCGACGTCCATGTCCGGAACCGGCGCCGGTACGAAAGCGTCCTCGCGGGCCACCTGCCGGGGAAGCCGCCCGGCGAGCAGTTCCTCGACGGAGGCGGAGGCGGCCGCGGACGCGGAGGTCGACTCGGCCTCGGCACCCTCCCTCGCGGCGGCCGGCGCGCCCACGGGCTCGGGGTGTGCGCCGCCGAGCCGCTCCGTGGTCAGCAGGATCAGGCCGCCCGCGGCGACGACTCCGCAGCTCAGCGCGAGGACGGTGCCGGTGGTGCCGTAGCGGAAGGTCTCCCCGAACATCGTGATGCCCACGGTGGCCGCCACCACCGGGTTCACCACCGTCAGGATGGCGAGGGGAGCCGCGAGTCCGCCACTGCGGTAAGCGGCCTGCGACAGGAGGAGACCGGCGACGGCGAACACGCCTATCGCCGCCAGGCTGGGCAGATCGCCGAGCGAGACCCCGCCGGTCCAGTCGACGGCGACCGTCTTCGTGAACACCGAGGACATACCGAAGGCCACACCGGAACCGATCGCCAGCAGCACACCGCGCACGGCCGGGTGCCGGTGCACCGCGCGCGCCGCCACCATCAGCGCCACCACACCACCGCCGGTGACCACGGCCACGGCCACCTGCTGGGCGCTGCCCAGGGACTGGGAGTCCGCCGATCCGACCAGCGACAGCAGGCCCGCGAGACCCACCGTGGCCATGATCGCGCCCCGCCACGCCGTCGCCCCGGCCTTGCGGCCCACGAAGAGCGCCGCCATCGGCAGTGCGAACACGATGGTCAGCGCGCCCAGCGGCTGCACCACGCTCAGCGGCCCGTAGGCGAGCGCCGCCACGTGCAGCAGTCCGCCCAGGCCGTTCAGCGCGACGGCGGCCCACCAACTCGGCCTGCGCAGCGGCGCGTACGCCTCGTCCGAGGACTCCGCGACCCGCTCCTGCACGATCGCCCCGCCCGCGTAGGCCACGGCGGAGACGAACGACAGCAGCACGGACAACGCGAGGGCGCTCATGAGTGTCTCCCTCGCGGGCGGCGGGGGCCCTTGGCCCGGCGCGACGAACGGTCGGCTTCCATGACCTCTACGATGCCTCGCAAAAGCCCCGGCGTCGTCGTACCTGAGCACGCATTGAGTCCTACTGCCGATGGAGTACGACCCGGCCTCCGTCATACCCCAGTCGGGGGTCCCCCCTGCAACCCGCCCGGTGAAGACCCCTAGGGGTCTTGGTACTACTGCTCTTCGTGGACCTCGACCCCCGGCTCACCGCCCTGCGCTCCCTCGGCGGCTTCTTCGTCCTCCGCACGGGCGTACCGCCGCACGGCCCGCTGCCGACGCTCGCGGAAGCGTACGCGGCACGGAACGCCGACGGCGGCGAGGAGGTTCCCCCGGATCCGATGACCTTTCGTGTCCGGAAAGTCGCGGAAAGCCTTCGCGTGCCCGAGCCGCGGATCGCGGTCTCCGTGGCGCAGCAGGGGTTCGTGGCCCGGCTGTGGTCGGTCGTGCTCGGCTCCGCCTGCCTCTACGGGTGCGTCCCCGACCTCGCCCCGGGGCTGCTGCGCTGGGACCCGAACGGCAGCGCTCCGGACGACCTGTGGCTGACCGAGGTGCGGGCGCTTCCCGCGGGGATGATCGGTGAGGCCGTGGTGGAGGGGCACCTCAGGCCCCTGTCGGCGGCGCTGCGCGCTCAACACCGCATGTCGGAAGGGCTGTTGTGGGGCAACGCGGGCTCCGCGCTCGCCGGTGCCGTGCGGCAGCTCGACCGGTGGGCCCGCGCGGGCGGCCGTACGGACGTGGGGGACCGGGCACGCGCCCTGGGCGCCCAACTCCTCACGTACCCCGGCCTGTCCGGCACCCTCGATCCCGCCACTCTCCGGCGCCGCAGCTGCTGCCTCTACTACCGTGTGCCCGGTGGCGGACTGTGCGGGGACTGCTGCTTCGACCGCCCGCCCCGCCGGTCCTGACCCACGGGCCCCGGACGACCGCGGTCTTCCCCAACCGCCACATCTGGGTGACCATGGGAACCGATCGCGAGAACAGGGGGTTCCGGGTGCGAGTGGGACTGCTGACCCGGGAGTACCCGCCGGACGTGTACGGCGGCGCGGGGGTCCATGTCGAGTTCCTCGCCCGGGAGTTGAGATCCCTCGTCGACCTGGACGTGCACTGCTGGGGCGAGGGCGCGTCGGGCGGAGTCGTACGGCACCGGCCCTGGACCGCGCTCGACGGTGCCAACGACGCGCTGCGCACCTTCTCCGTGGACCTCTCCATCGCCGCAGGCCTCGAAGGCCGCGAACTCGTCCACTCGCACACCTGGTACGCGGGCCTCGCCGGTCACTTCGGCAAGCTGCTGCACGGCATCCCGCACGTGATGACCGCCCACTCGCTGGAGCCGCTGCGCCCCTGGAAGGCCGAGCAGCTCGGCGGCGGATACGCCCTGTCCAGCTGGGCCGAACGCACCGCCGTCGAGGCCGCCGACGCGGTGATCGCCGTGTCCGGCGCCATGCGCGAGGACATCCTCGGCTGCTACCCGGCCCTGGACCCGGCCAAGGTCCGCGTCGTGCACAACGGCATCGACACCTCCCTCTACAAGCCGGACCACGGCACGGACGTCCTCGACCGCGTCGGCCTCGACACCGGCCGCCCGTACGTGCTGTTCGTAGGCCGCATCACCCGCCAGAAGGGCGTGCCCCATCTCCTGCGCGCCGTACGGGACATCGACCCGTCCATCCAGGTGGTGCTGTGCGCGGGCGCGCCCGACACCCCGGAGATCGACCAGGAGTTCCGCGAGCTGTTCCAGGAGCTGAGCCGCGTACGGGAAGGCGTGCACTGGATCCCGCAGATGCTGCCGCGCCCGGATGTCATCCAACTCCTCACGCACGCGGCCGTGTTCGTCTGCCCGTCGGTGTACGAGCCGCTCGGCATCGTCAACCTGGAGGCGATGGCGTGCGGAACCGCCGTCGTGGCCTCCGGGGTCGGCGGCATCCCCGAGGTCGTCGAGGACGGCGTGACGGGTCTCCTCGTACCGACCGGGGACGCCTTCGAGGCGGAGTTGGCCCGGGCCCTCGACTCCGTGCTCGCCGATCCGGAGACCGCCGCGCGCATGGGCGAGGCCGGACGGGAGCGCGCGGTACGGGAGTTCGGCTGGGACGCGGTGGCCCGGCGCACGGTCCACCTGTACGAGGAAGTCCTCAAACAGGGGTAACACAGGGGTAGTCAGCGAACAGGGCACAGCAGCACAACCGGGTGTAGAGGGGCGGCGGCATGCGGCGCGGTGGACCTTCGGTGCTGGGAATCGTACTGGCGGGCGGCGAGGGCAAGCGGTTGATGCCCCTGACCGCCGACCGTGCGAAACCCGCGGTGACCTTCGGCGGGACGTACCGTCTCGTCGACTTCGTACTCTCCAATCTCGTCAACGCGGACATCCTGCGCATCTGCGTGCTCACGCAGTACAAGTCGCACTCGCTCGACCGGCACATCACCACGACCTGGCGGATGTCGAGCCTGCTGGGCAACTACGTCACACCGGTCCCGGCGCAGCAGCGGCTCGGCCCGCGCTGGTACCTGGGCAGCGCGGACGCGATCCTGCAGTCGCTGAACCTGGTGCACGACGAACAGCCCGAGTACGTCGCGGTGTTCGGCGCCGACCACGTCTACCGCATGGACCCGCGGCAGATGCTCAAGCAGCACATCGAGGGCGGCGCGGGCGTGACGGTCGCCGGCATCCGCGTCCCGCGCTCGGAGTCCTCGTCCTTCGGTGTGATCAGCCCGGGTTCGGACGGCCGGAGCATCGAACGGTTCCTGGAGAAGCCCGCCGACCCGCCGGGCCTGGCGGACGACCCCGAATGCGTGTTCGCCTCGATGGGCAACTACCTCTTCACCACCAAGGCCCTCGTGGAGGCCCTGCAGCGGGACGCCGAGGACGAGACCTCCGTGCACGACATGGGCGGATCGATTCTGCCGCAGCTCACCGACCGCGGCGAGGCCCAGCTGTACGACTTCAGCGCCAACCACGTCCCCGGTGAGACCACCCGCGACCAGGGCTACTGGCGTGATGTCGGCACCCTCGACGCGTACTACGACGCCCATATGGACCTGATCGCCGAGCGCCCGGTCTTCAACCTCTTCAACCGCAGCTGGCCCATCTACACCCACTCCTACCAACTGTCCCCGGCCCGCTTCAACGCCGGCGGCATCGCCAGCGAGTCGATCATCAGCGCCGGATGCCTGATACGGGGGCAGGTGACACGGTCCGTCCTCTCGCCGGGCGTCGTGGTCGACCCGGGAGCCGTGGTCCAGGGCTCGGTCCTGCACGACAACGTCCACATCGGGCGGGGCGCGGTCGTCCGGGGCGCGGTCCTCGACAAGAACGTGCAGGTCCCGCCGGGCGCGACGATCGGCGTCAACCCGGAGCGGGACGCCGAGCTCTACACGGTCTCCAAGGGCGGGGTGATCGCGCTGGGCAAGGGGCAGCGGGTGTCGTAGCCCTCGCTCCGGAGAAGGACCGCCCGGGCCGAGGATGCTGCCCCGGGGCGTACGTACGCTCCACCGACGGCGGCCGCACCCGGTCCGAGCCCGTGAAAAGTGAACCGGACCCCGACCGGCGTCCCCGTGCCGAACCAGCAGACCTTCACCGTCACCCTGGCCGTCGGGCGGGACGGAACGGTCGCGGTCTCGTACTCGGACTTCCGCCACGACGATACGGGCGTCCCGCTTCTCACCGACCGCTGGCCGGAGCGCTGCCGCCCGCAGCGCTCCGCCGGCGCAAGCGACAGGGTGACATGGCGGGAGACCCGGCTGGCCCCGGCGTCGTACGACATGCGCCAGGCGCCCCGCATCCCCGACGAGGCGAGCCCTCGCGGGTACTTTCTGGGCGAGCAGACGGGCCTGGTCGCCACGGGACACGGGTTCACCTCGGCGTGGGCCGAACCGGACGCGCCGGGCAGGGCGGCCGTCCACGCCACCACCGTGCGGTGACACCACGGGTGCCGGTGACCTGGATATCGAACGCTTGCTCTAAGGGCTCCGCCTCATGGGTCCCTCTGGCCCCTTAAGTTCCGCCTCCCTCGCGGTGGCGGGACTTAATCTGCTGTTAACTGTGCGTAGCTTGATCGTACTTGACCGTAATCGCCCGAGGGCGATTGACTGCTCACCCACCCGTCGTCGACGCGAGAGCAAGCCATTGACCTCTGACCTTCTCGCACCACTCGACCTGGCGTTCTGGAACATCGAGTCCGCCGAGCACCCGATGCACCTGGCCGCACTCGGTGTGTTCACGGCGAACTCGCCCACCGCGGGCGCCCACGCGGCCGACCTGCTCGCCGCCCGTGCCGCCGCCGTGCCGGGGCTGCAGATGCGGATCCGCGACGTGTGGCTGCCCGACGTACGGCTGCCACTGGCCTTCGGCGGTGCGGCCCGCGTACCCGTGGACGACTTCGAGCCCTTCGACCACGTACGGCTGCACGCGCCGACCGCCGACTTCCACGCAGTCGCCGGGCGGCTGATGGAGCGCCCGCTGGAGCGCGGCCGGCCGCCGTGGGAGGCGCACGTCCTGCCGGGGGAGGACGGGGTGTCCTTCGCCGTGCTGTTCAAGTTCCACCACGCGCTGGCCGACGGACTACGGGCGCTGACGCTCGCCGCCGCGGTCATGGACCCCATGGAGATGCCCGAGCCCCGACCGCGCCCCGCGGAGCCACCGCGGAGCCTCTTCCCGGACGTACGCAAGCTGCCGGGACTCGTCCGCGGCACGCTCTCCGACGTCGGCCGTGCCCTCGACATCGGGGCCTCCGTCGCCCGCTCCACGGTCGGTGTGCGTACCTCGTCCGCGCTGACCGCCGAACCCAGCGGAACCCGCCGTACCACGGGCGTGGTCCTCGACCTCGACGAGGTGCACCGGGTGCGCAAGACCGTGGGCGGCACCGTCAACGACGTACTCATCGCGATCGTCGCGGGCGCCCTGCGCCGCTGGCTCGACGAGCGCGGCGACGGCAGCGACGGCGTCGCGCCCCGGGCACTCATCCCCGTCTCCAAGCGCCGCCCGCGCACCGCGCACCCGCAGGGCAACCGGCTCTCCGGCTATCTGATGCGGCTGCCCGTCGACGACCCCGACCCGCTCGGCCGGCTGCGGACGGTGCGGACGGCCATGGACCGCAACAAGGACGCCGGGCCCAACCGAGGAGCGGGCGCCGTGGCGCTGCTCGCCGACCATGTGCCGGCGCTCGGCCACCGGCTCGGCGGGCCGCTGGTCGGCCAGGCCGCCCGGCTCTGGTTCGACATCCTGGTCACCAGCGTGCCGCTGCCGAGTCTCGGCCTGAAGCTGGGCGGCTGCCCGCTCGCCGAGGTCTACCCGCTCGCCCCACTGGCCCGCGGGCAGTCCCTCGCCGTCGCCGTGTCGACCTACCGCGGGCATGTGCACTACGGGCTCGTCGCCGACGCGGAGGCCGTACCGGACCTGGACCTGCTGGCCAAGGCCGTGTGCCGGGAGACGGAGGAGCTGCTCGCCGCCACCGCTCCTTGATCATCCCGTTTTTGGTGACCCGGCCCGGCGCTCCGTACAATTCCCCGTTCGAAAGCGAGCGCGGTCGGAGCGCCGCGGGTGACCAGGGAAACGGCAACGCGATGACGGTGACAGAGGACGGCCCGGCGACCACGGACGAGGTGGCGTACGGCCCTGGTATCGACCCCGAGCGGCTGGCCGTCTGCCTCAGCGTGCTGGAGGAGCTCGACAAGCTGGAGGTCGACCATCCGGACGCGATCGCCGTGCGCCGGGCCACCGCGGGCGTCTACCGCGCGGTCAAGCAGCGCCGCCGCCAGGAGCGCCGGGCGGCGAAGACGGCGCACGACAAGGCGGTCACCGAGGCCACCGCCACCGGCTCCGCCCAGCGCATCGACGACGAGACCGAGGGCATCCTGCCGTCGTCCGCCGTCGACGACGGGCAGATCGCGGGGATACTCCAGCGCCCGCGCTCCTGCTACGTCTGCAAGACCCGCTACGTCGAGGTCGACTACTTCTACCACCAGCTCTGCCAGAAGTGCGCGGCCGAGAACCGGGCCCGCCGCGACGCCCGCGCCGACCTCACCGGCAAGCGCGCGCTGCTCACCGGCGGCCGCGCCAAGATCGGCATGTACATCGCGCTCCGGCTGCTGCGCGACGGTGCCCACACCACCGTCACCACGCGCTTCCCGAACGACGCGATCCGCCGTTTCAAGGCCCAGCCCGACAGCGCCGACTGGATCCACCGGCTGAAGATCGTCGGCATCGACCTGCGCGACCCGGCCCAGGTCGTGGCCCTCGCCGACTCGGTCGCCGCCGAGGGCCCGCTCGACATCCTCATCAACAACGCCGCGCAAACCGTACGCCGCTCCCCGCAGGCCTACAGCGAACTCGTCGCCGCCGAGTCCGCCCCGCTGCCCGCGGGCGAACTCCCCGCCGCCGAGGTCATCGGCACCTTCGGCTCCGGCGCCGTGGCCGCGCTCCCGGTCGCCGGGGGCGGCGCGCTCACCGCACAGGACGTCACCGACCTCGCACTGGTGTCCGGCTCGGCGTCCCTGGAGCGCATCGCGGCCGGTACGGCGATCGACGCGGGCGGCCTCGTGCCCGACCTGCACGACACCAACAGCTGGATCCAGGCGGTGGAGGAGGTCACCCCGGTCGAGCTCCTGGAGGTCCAGCTCTGCAACTCGACGGCTCCCTTCATCCTGATCAGCCGCCTGCGTGCGGCGATGGCGGCCTCCGGGGCCCGCCGGACGTACATCGTGAACGTCTCCGCGATGGAGGGAGTCTTCAGCCGCGGCTACAAGGGCGCGGGCCACCCGCACACCAACATGGCCAAGGCCGCCCTGAACATGCTCACGCGCACCAGCGCCCAGGAGATGTTCGAGAAGGACCGCATCCTGATGACCGCCGTCGACACGGGCTGGATCACCGACGAGCGCCCGCACCCGGACAAGCTCCGCCTCGCCGACGCGGGCTTCCACGCCCCGCTCGACCTTGTCGACGGCGCGGCCCGCGTGTACGACCCGATCGTGCGCGGCGAGCAGGGCGAGGACCTGTACGGCGTCTTCCTGAAGGACTACGCGCCGGGCAAGTGGTGAGGCGCCCGGGTACGGAGCCGGTCATGGACGGCGTACGCCGCTGAGCCGGGCGTTCCTGGGGTGCGCGCTCTTGAGGTGTGCGCCGCTCGTACCCGTGTCCCGCCGTCCACCAGCAGATCCGCCCCGGTGACCCACTCCGCCGCGTCCGACGCCAGCCACACCACGGCCCGGGCGACATCGGCGGGCTCCCCGATCCGGCCGAGGGGCAGCCCGGCGGCCACGTCCTCCTCGGCGCCCTCCCAGACGAAGCGGGCCATGTCGGTGCGGACGAGCCCGGGGGAGACGGAGTTGACCCGGACCCCGGGCGCCAGTTCACCGGCGAGCTGCCGGGTGAGGTGAACCAGCGCTGCCTTGCTGGTGCCGTAAGCGCCCACGTTCGGGCCCACATGGGCGGCGCCCTCGGTGCAGACGTTGACCACCGCCCCGCCGTGCTCGTTCATCCACGCCCGCCACACGCACTGCGTCAGCCGCAGCGGCGCCTCGACGTTGACGGCGAAGGCGTCCCGCCAGCGGTCCGGGTCGGCGTCCATCAGCGGTCCGTACGGCTCGTTGGTCGCCGCGTTGTTCACGACGACGTCGATCCGGCCGAACTCCCGCAGCGCCAGCTCGGTCAGCTCCCGGAGGTGGGCGGGATCGGCAACCGACCCCGCGAGCCCGACGGCACCGAGATCCCCGGCGACCCGCGCCACGGCCGCCGGATCACGAGCGGTCACACATACCCGCGCGCCCGCCTCAACCAGGGCCTCGGCGACGGCCAGCCCGATCCCACGTGTGGCCCCGGTGACGATCGCGGCCTTTCCTTCCAGCCCGTACGGCGATGTCATCCGCGTACGTTCTCATGACGGGCCATGAGGCAACAGCCCCAGGTGTGTGCGGGCGCGACGGTCTCGTGGGCCTCCCTGCCCACGGGGTGCTTCACCCGTTCGGCGGTGTGCGGCGGTCCGCTTTGGCTCGACAGGGCACACTCGTGCCCTGGTCACCCGAGGGAAAACGGTTCGACCTCGTACGACTTGAGACAGTAGCCTCGTGTTTTCGGCCCTATCGAGCGGGCGCCCGCTCATATGGGTACTCTGTAACGGACGGACAGCAGTATTTGGGTCCCACCCACACCCACGGTCCGTCCCGGGACAAGCCAGTCATCACGGCCTGCTCTCACACAAGTTGACAGGCGCCACCGCGTCCGAACCGAAATCGACTCAGACCCGAGCGGACGTCAGGCGCACAGCAGCAGAGTGGCCGATGAGTCCCGAGGGTGACCCGACACATAAGGAGTGCGCGGTGACACCGGAGAAGAGCAATCGCGATCAGCGCCCCAAGGAACGCACGGAGCGTGCGGTCCGCCGGCCGAAGAAGGACCTCGGAAGCCTCGACGTGTGGGCCAGGTCCGCCCCGATCCGCCTGGCAGGATACGAGGACGACCTCGCGGAGCCCCACATCCTGCCCAGCGTGGACTGACCCCGGCAGGACCATCGCGATCGCTGACGGCATGGGCGTGCCAGACTCACGTCCATGCCGATCAGAGAAGCCACGGCCGACGACTGGCCGCGCATCTGGCCCTTCTGGCACCGCATCGTCGCCGCGGGCGAGACCTACACCTGGGACCCGGACACCTCCGAAGAGGCAGCCCGCGCCCTGTGGATGGCCCCCGCCAAGCGCGTGTACGTCGCCGAGGACCACACCGGAGCCGTCGTCGGCTCCGCCTACGTCACCCCCAACTACGGCGGTCCCGCCGCCCGTATCGCCAACGCCGGCTTCATGGTCGACCCCGACCACGGCGGCCACGGCATCGGCCGCGCCCTCGCCGGGCACATCCTCGCCGCCGCCAAGGCCGACGGCTACCGGGGCATGGTCTTCAACGCCGTCGTCGAGACCAACCCGGCCGTCAGGCTGTGGACCTCACTCGGCTTCACCATCCTCGGCACGGTGCCGGACGCGTACGAGCACCCGCGGCATGGGCGGGTCGGGCTGCACATCCTGTACAAGGCGCTCTGAGCGACCCCGGGGAAGTGCGGGCCCGCCCCTACGCCGCCCGGCACGCCGAGAGCACGCACCGGCGGCGACACGAGCCGCTGCCGCGGCGGGCGCGGGAACGCACCCTCACTTCCCCGGCGCCGCTGAGCCACCCGGAAAATGGCTGGGGGCGTGCCCCCTCCCCGTGCTTGCATGTGCCGCATGGTGCCCACCGACCGCCTCCTCGCCTTCGCGGCCATGTCGTTCCTGCTGATCGTGATACCCGGCCCCAGCGTGCTCTTCGTGATCGGACGCGCGCTCGCCCAGGGCCGCCGCGCCGCGATCACCACCGTCGCCGGCAACACGATGGGCGCGTACGCGCTCGTCGTCGCCGTCGCCCTGGGGATCGGCTCCGTCGTGGAACGCTCGGTCCTCGTCTTCACGGCCCTGAAACTGACGGGCGCCGCCTACCTCGTCTACCTCGGCGTGAAGGCGTGGCGGCAACGAGGCGCGCTCCAGGCCTCGTTCACCGCCGACACCCCCACGTACGGCAACCGGCGCACCCTGTGGGAAGGGTTCGCGGTCGGCGTCGCCAATCCCAAGACCATCGTGTTCTTCGCCGCCGTACTGCCGCAGTTCGTCGACCGCGACCAAGGGCACGTCGTGCTCCAAATGCTGCTGCTCGGCCTCGTCTTCAACGTCATCGCGATCGTCTCGGACAGTGTGTGGGGAGTGGCCGCGGCCACCGCACGGGACTGGTTCGCCCGCTCACCGCGGCGGCTCTCCCTCGTCGGCGGAGTCGGCGGCCTCACGATGATCGGCCTCGGCGTCACCGTCGCCGTGACGGGCCGCAAGGAGTGACGCGGCGCGCTACGCGAGCGGTGCCGTACGCCGCCACGGGCGCAGCTCCTCCAACTGTCCGGCCAGCGCGAGCAGTTCGAACTCGGAGCCGGGACGTCCGACCAGCTGTACGGCACACGGCGCACCGGACGGCAGCGTGCCGAACGGCACCGACATGGCCGGCCAGCCGGTGAGGTTCCACGGCGGCGTCAGCGGCGAGTAGTTCGTGTTGGCGAGCAGATTGCGCAGCCATCCCCTCTCGTGCCAGTTCGCGGAGGCGGGCCCGCGCCGGGCGAGCGCCGGGGTGAGTAGAACATCGTGCTCGGCGAAGAAGGGCTCCAGACGCTGACGCAACCGCTCCCGTCCGGCACGTCCGGCACCCTCGCGTACGCCCTTGACGAAGCGCCGCCCCACGGCCGCGTGCACCCGCGTACGCCGGGTGAGCCGCCACCGGTCCAGGCCCACGGCGTCCACCGCGGTACCCGCCGTCCAGTGCGCGAGCGATGTGGTGGCCAGCGAGAGAGGGTACGGCGGATCGGCGGGCCGCACCCGGTGACCGGCCCCGGCCAGCAGTTCGGCGGCCTCGCGGGCAGCGGCGGCGTACGGGCGGCTGACGGTGACGCCGAGGAGGGGGCTGCGCACGGAAAGGGCGATCCTGCGGGCGGCTGACTCGGGCGGAGGTACGGCCTCCGTGCCGGCCAGCACCGAGAACATCAGCCGGGCGTCCTCGGCCGTCGTCGCGAGCGGCCCGTTCTCCGACATGCCGAACCAGTCGCCGTGGCCGATGTCCGCCGGGACGACACCGAAGCCCGGCTTGAACCCGACCAGCCCGCAGTTGGCGGCCGGTATGCGCAGCGAGCCCATGCCGTCGTTGCCGAGCGCGATCGGCACCATCCCGGCGGCGACCGCGGCCGCGCTGCCGCCCGACGAACCGCCCGCCGTGCGGGAAAGGTCCCACGGATTGCGCGCCACGCCGTGCACGCCGTCGGTGGTGCCGAAGACACACAGCTCGGGCACGTTCGTCTTGCCCACGACCACCGCCCCCGCGGCACGCAGCCGGGCCACCGTGACGTGGTCGTGCCCGGCCGGGGTGTCGGAGGTCGCCGCCGAGCCGTTGCGGGTGGCCTCACCCCGTACCGGCAGGTTGTCCTTGACCGCCACCGGCACGCCCGCGAGGGGCAGTCCGGCCAGGTCGTCGCGGGCCGCCAGCTCGTCGGCCTCGGCGAGCGCGGCCTCGGCCCGCACCGTGCGGAACGCACCGACCCGGGCATCGAGCCCCTCGATCCGCGCCAGATGCTCCGCCAGCACCTCACGGGGCGCGACCCGCTTCTCCCGTACGGCGGCGGCGATCTCGGTGGCGGTCCGGCCGACCCAGCTGGTCACGAGCGCTCCCTCGTTCCTGTCCTACGTGACGTGTGCGTGCGTACTCGCCAGTAGCGGGTGAGTACGAGGAGCACTGTGCCCTGCTGAACCGCACCGCGTCGAGAGGTGTTCCGCGTGCTCGACACCGACCAGTGGGCCCGCGCCCCGTACGCACCGAGCACACCATCCCCCCCCGGTCCCCGGCGACGACCGCACCCACGGGAGTACGGGCGTGCGAGACGCGGGCCCACTTCGCCTCACTCGGGCCCGAGTTGGGCCCGCAGCCACTCCTCCACCTCGCCCACGTGCGCGGCCGCCGCCGCGCGTGCCGCCTCCGGGTCGCGGGCGACCAGGGCGCGGTGGATGGCCGCGTGTTCGCGACGGGTGCGTGCGAAGGCGCCCTCCTCCTGGTAGCCGCGCCAGACGCGGGCGCGGAAGGTGCGGGAGGACAGGCCCTCCGGGATCGCGGCCATCGTCTCGTTGCCGGCGGCGGTCACGATCGCGCGGTGGAAGGCGAGGTCGTGGGCGAGGATCTCCTCGGGATCGTCGGTGGCGTTCATCGCGGTCAAGTGCTCCTCGACCTCGGCCAGTTGGTCCGGGGCGATGCGCGCGGCGGCGAGCGCGGTCGCCGTCGACTCCAGGATGCGGCGCACTTCCAGCAGCTCGGCCAGACGGGGGCCCCGGGAGAGGTCGGCCACGACACCGAAGGTCTCCAGCAGGTCCCCGGCCTCCAGCCGGGTGACGTGGATGCCGGACCCGTGCCGTGCCTCCAGGACACCGAGGACGGTGAGCGCGCGGATCGCCTCCCGCATCGAGCTGCGCGACATGCCCAGCCGGGCCGCGAGGTCACGTTCGGTCGGCGGCCGCTGCCCGGGCTCCAGCCGGCTCTCGGCGATCATCGCCTTGATCCGCTCGATGGCGCGCTGCGTCACGGTGCCCTTCTGGGGAGCGACCTCGGTTGCCGGGGCGGTGTCTCGTCCACGCCACTCGTCCTGTCGTCGGTGCGCGGCAGTCCAGCCACCCAGGTGGTCGGACCTCTGAGGCCGGAAAGGGAGGGTATTTGACTCGGAAGGTTGTTCTGATGGCGAAGTGGTCTGATAAATAACAGACACCAGCTCAGATCCTGCTCGACGAGGCGCCTCCCGTACGCGACCCGAAGGGCCATCCGTGTCACCGACCAGCGCCCGCGTCACCGCGGTCGAGACCTACGACATCCGCTTCCCCACCTCGCGTGAGCTCGACGGCTCCGACGCGATGAACCCGGACCCCGACTACTCGGCCGCGTACGTCGTTCTGCGCACCGACGCGGCCGACGGCCCGGAGGGACACGGCTTCACCTTCACCATCGGGCGGGGCAACGATGTCCAGGTCGCCGCGATCGACGCGCTGCGCGACCATGTGGTCGGACGACCGGTCGACGAGCTGTGCGCCGACCCCGGCTCGCTGTTCCGGGACCTGATCGGGGACAGCCAACTGCGCTGGCTCGGCCCGGAGAAGGGCGTGATGCACATGGCGATCGGCGCGGTCGTCAACGCGGTGTGGGACCTGGCCGCCAAGCGCGCCGGGAAGCCGCTGTGGCAGCTGCTCGCCGACGCCGAGCCGGAGTGGCTCGTACAGCAGGTCGACTTCCGCTACATCACGGACGCGCTGACGCCCGAGGAGGCGCGGGAACTCCTGCGGCGCGGCAGGGAAGGGGCCTCCGGCCGTGCGGAGCACCTGCTCGACCAGGGTCTTCCCGCGTACACCACCTCGCCCGGCTGGCTCGGCTACGACGACGAGAAGCTCAGCCGCCTCGCCGCCCAGGCCGTCGCCGACGGATTCCGGCAGATCAAGCTGAAGGTCGGCGCGGACCTCGCGGACGACGCACGCCGCTGCCGGGTCGCCCGCTCCGTCGTCGGCCCCGGCATCCGTATCGCGATCGACGCCAACCAGCGCTGGAACGTCGACGAGGCGATCGCCTGGACGAAGGCCCTGGCCGAGTTCGGGCCCTACTGGATCGAGGAACCGACCAGCCCCGACGACGTCCTCGGCCACGCGGCCGTACGCAAGGCCGTGGCTCCGGTGAAGGTCGCCACCGGCGAGCATGTGCAGAACCGCGTCGTCTTCAAGCAGTTCCTCCAGGCCGGTGCCATCGACATCCTGCAGATCGACGCGGTCCGCGTCGGCGGGGTCAACGAGAACCTCGCGATCCTGCTGCTGGCCGCGAAGTTCGGCGTGCCGGTCTGCCCGCACGCCGGCGGCGTCGGCCTGTGCGAACTCGTCCAGCACCTCTCGATGTTCGACTTCGTGACGCTCTCGGGGATCACCGAGGACCGGGTCATCGAGTACGTCGACCATCTGCACGAGCACTTCCTCGACCCGGTGGTGATCCGCGAGGGTCACTACACGGCACCCACCGCACCGGGCTTCTCGGCCACCATGTGCCCGGAGTCCATCGCGGAGTACACGTATCCCGGCGGCGTCTTCTGGGCCGCCGACCTGGAACGGCAGAAACTCGACGAGCGGAACGAGCAGAAGAACGAGCAGAAGAACGAGAAGGGGGCAGCGGCATGACGGGCACTCAGGGACTGGCCGGGGCTCAGGACTTCGAGGGTCTCAAGGTGCTGGTCACCGGCGGCGCCTCCGGCATCGGGCCGGGCCACCGCGGAACTCCTCGCCGCCCGCGGCGCCCGGGTCGCCGTGCTCGACCTCGACCGGCGCCCGTACGCCGCCCTGGTCCTGGAAGCCTTCGGCCTGGGCCGGGTGATGCTCGGCTCGGACTGGCCGTGTGCACGCTGGCCGCGCGGCTTACGGCCAAGTCGATGCTCTCACCGGGCAGTTGACCTCCTCCCTTCTCGACGACAGCGAGCGCGAGTCGGTTTTCGACGGCACCGCGACCAGCGTCTACGACCTGTAGGCCGGTGTGTCCAGCCTGGTCGGCGGCATGAACTCCCGTACGTACGTCCGATCCCAGCACGCGCCCGTCTCCCGCAGCTCACGCCAGGTCGTGAAGCGGTAGCGGAAGAGCCGGGCGCGGACGTAGCGGGGCGGGGCGTCCGGCGGGAACGGGGAGCGGCGCAGCAGGCGGAGCGTGTCGCGGTCGTTCTCCAGGAGCCGTTCCACCAGGCCGCCGAACCAGGAACCGGCGTACGCGGGGGAGAGCGCCGCGAACCACATCAGCCAGTCCAGCCGCAGATGGTACGGCGCGAACTGGCGCGGCCAGTGCCGTGGATCGCCCGGCTTGCCCTTGAACTCGTACTCCCGCCAGTCCGAGTCCGCACGCGGTACGTCGTCCGCCGTGCCCTCGATCACGACCTCGTACCGGATACGGCTGACGCTGCCGAACGCGCCGTAGGTGTTGACCAGCTGGAGCGGGTCGAAGGAGCGGTTCATGACCTGGCGGCGGGAGACCAGGTTGCGGGCCGGGCGGTAGCTCAGCGCCACCAGGCCCGCGGCGACGGCGAGAACGACGACCTCGTACCAGAGCGGTGCCCCGTCGGACACGTGCGAAGGCGTGGTGGTCCCGAAGTCGACGGCGGACAGGGCCACCACGATCGTGATCCAGTTCAGCCAGGAGAAGTTGCCCGACAGGATCAGCCACAGCTGGGTGACGATCATCAGGGAGGCGGCGGCCGTGGCGATCGGCTGGGGCGTGAACAGCAGGACGGGGACGACGAGCTGGGTGAAGTGGTTGGCCGCGACCTCCGCCCGGTGGACCGGTTTCGGCAGGTGGTGGAAGAACCAGCTCAGCGGGCCCGGCATCGGCTGTGTCTCGTGGTGGTGGTACAGGCAGGTCAGCTTCCGCCAGCACTCGTCGCCGCGCATCTTGATCAGCCCGGCGCCGAACTCCACCCGGAACAGCACCCAGCGCAGCAGGAACAGGACGACGATCGGCGGCGCCACCTCGTCGTTGCCGAGGAACACCGCGAGGAAACCGACCTCCAGCAGCAGGGACTCCCAGCCGAACGAGTACCAGGTCTGGCCGACGTTCACGATCGACAGGTACATCACCCACGGCACGAGCCACAGCAGCATGCCGCCCCAGAGGGGGAGTTGGGAGTCCAGGCCTGCGATCAGGGCGACCGACACCGCGCAGCCCGCCCAGGCCCAGGCCGCGAAGAAGCGGTCGGAGTAGTGGAAGTGGAACACGCTGGGCGAGCGGCGGAACGGCACCAGCCGGACGAAGCGGGGCACCGGCAGCATCCCGCGCTCGCCGATCAGCGCCCGGAACTGGAGGGCCGCGCCGAGGAAGGCGACCAGATACACGGCGGCCAGAGCACGCTGGAAGAGCAACCGGCTCGTCCAGTAGTCGGGTGCGGTGAACCATTCCACGGTTCTCGCGCTCCTGGTCTGTCTTCCTGAGTTGCGGGTCAAACGGGTCTACTGCTGACAATAGTGAACGAATTGCCCGGACTGAAGCGGGAGAACGACGGGAGAACGTCGTGCGCACATCCAGCAGAGCTTGCGTCACGGCCGGTGCGCTGTCGGCCGCCCTCGTCGCCGGAGGCCCCGGTGCCTTCGCCGACTCCACGAACACTACGGGCGTGACCCCGTCGCCCGTCACCCGAACAGTGCAGTCGGACGACGTGCAGTCGCCCGACGGTTTCGCCGCGGAGGACCCGGACGAGTTCACCGTCGGGGACCTGTGGGGCGAGGACGTCGAGGACGTCGAGGGTCTGTGGGACGAGGACCTGGCCGTCGAAGACCTGTGGGACGAAGACGACCTGTGGGACCAAGAAGACGAGGACCTGTGGAGCGAGGACCTCTCCGACGAGATCGGCCCCGACCTGGTCCCGGAAGTCCCCGACCTCCCCGACGGCGGCGGCCTCATCCCCGACCTCGCCGGTCTCGCCGACTTCTCCGACTCCACCGACGGCATGTTCGAAGAGATCCCCTGAGCAGGTCGGGCGAAGTCCGCTCCGGTTCGGCAGCGCCCTGAAGGGACGCGGGGCTGTGGCATATGCGGCTCCGCCGCGGGGGCGAGACCAGCCACGACGGCGCCGCAGACGGCCGCAGACGATCGACGCACGACGACGGCACCGCCCTGCCCGACCGTTCCGGGGTCGAAGAATCGGACAAACCCTGGCAATGTTGCCCTATGAGTGATCGGGGAGCGAACGAGGAGTCACTCCCTGAGGACTGGCCGCCCCACCCGGACTCGGTCCTCGCGCTCAACCGGATGGGAGGCTTCGACTGGGACCTGGACACCGGTCAGTTCCACATGGACGCCCAGGCCCACGAGGTCTTCGACCTGATCCCGGCCGAATACGACGGCAACCCCGAGACCCTGTCCGCGCGGGTGCCACCGATGGAGGCCCGCCGGCTCGACACCCTGGTCGCCCGGGCACTCAAGGACGGCAGCGAGAACTACGGGGCGTACTTCCGCATCCGGTTGCGCGACGGCAGCCTGCGCTGGACGCACACCCAGGGCTACATCCGCCGCGACGAATCCGGCCGTCCGCGCCGGATCATCGGCATCGTCCGCGACGCCACCCAGGAACTGCGCGAGAGCGAGGCGCGCCGCGATCAGGTCGCCCAGGACGAGGCCCGCCGCCAGCAGACCAACATCGTGCAGATCATCACCGCCGCCCTCGCGCACGCCCGCACCGTCCAGGACGTGATCGACGTACTGGAGGACACCCACGGCGTCACCCACCTCGGCGCGACGAGCCTGGTCATGGGCCTGGCGGAGGCCGGACGCATCCGCATGGTCGCCGAGGGCCCCGAGGACAGCTACGTGCCCGGCACCCGGATCACCCGGCTCGACGCGAAGTACCCGATGAACGAGGTCGTACGGAACCTCGCGCCGCACTTCATCGAGTCGCCGGAGGAGTTCGCCGAGTCGTACCCCCGGCTGTGGCCGCACATCACCGACCTGAAGATCACCTCGGCCGCGTATCTGCCCCTCATCGTGCAGGCCAGGCCCATCGGCGCGATGGGCCTGCTCTACAACGACCGGCGCGGCTTCACCCCGGAGGAGCGCAACGTCCTCATCGCGCTCGGCAGCAGCATCGCCCAGAGCCTCCAGCGGGCCATGTTCTACGAGCGGGAGATGGACCTCGCCCAGGGCCTCCAGCAGGCCATGCTGCCCCGCTCCATCCCCAGCGTCCCCGGCGCCGACATCGCCGTCCGCTACCGGGCCGCCTCCCTCGGGGGCTCCCTCGGCCGGGACATCGGCGGCGACTGGTACGACCTCATCCCGCTGCCCGGCGGCCGCGTCGGCGCCGTCATCGGCGACGTCCAGGGCCACGACACGCACGCGGCCGCCGTCATGGGCCAGCTGCGCATCGTGCTGCGCGCGTACGCCGCCGAGGGGCACACCCCGGCCACCGTGATGGCCCGCGCCTCGGTCTTCCTGCACGAACTCGACACCGAGCGCTTCGCGACCTGCCTGTACGCGGAGGCCGACCTGTCGACCGGAGTCGTCCAGGTGGTCCGGGCCGGGCACATCGACCCGCTGGTCCGGCAGGTCGACGGCACCGCCCGCCGGGTCCCCGTGGAGGGTGGTCTGCCGCTCGGCCTGTCCGCCGAGTTCGGCAGCCCCGAATACCCGGTCGCCGCCCTCGAACTCGACCCCGGCCAGACCCTGCTGCTGTGCACCGACGGCCTCGTCGAGCAGCCCGGCGCCGACCTCGACGACGGCATGCGCACCCTGAAGACGGTGATCGCCGCGGGCCCGGCGGACGTGCGCGGCCTCGCCGACCGGCTCATCGACGTGGCCGAGGACCTCGGCGGTGACGACGACGTGGCGCTGCTGCTCCTGCGCCGCCGGAGCCTGGCCGCCCCGCAGGCCGGTGAGCGCCTCCAGCAGCACGTGGCGCCCGGTGACCCGGAGGCGCTCGCCGAGGCGCGGCACCTGATCCGGGCGGCCGTCCGGGCCTGGGGCGCCCGCGAGCGCGCCGACGAGATCGAACTTGTCGCCGACGAACTCGTCACCAACGCCCTGATGCACACCGAAGGCTCCGCCATCGTCACCCTGCGGGTCCTCACCGGCTCCGAACGGCGGCTGCGCGTCGAGGTCGAGGACGCCTCCAGCGCCCTGCCGCGCCGCCGCGACGCGGGGGAGTCGGGAGTCTCCGGGCGGGGCCTGCTGCTCGTGGACCGTCTCGCGGATGTGTGGGGGGTGGAGGCGCGCGGCGGCGGAAAGTGCGTGTGGTGCGAGTTCCTCGTGCCGCCACGGACATGAGGGCGGCGCAAAACGCAGGTGACGGCCGGTGCGCAGGGCACTGTCCGTCCGCGGTGGCACTCTGGACGTATGCCGGAACTGCCCGAGGTCGAAGCACTCAGGGACTTCCTGGCCGATCAGCTCGTCGGCCACGAGGTCGTCCGGGTGCTGCCCGTCGCCATCAGCGTCCTCAAGACGTACGACCCGCCGGTGTCCGCCGTCGAGGGCCGCGAGGTCACCGCCGTACACCGGTACGGCAAGTTCCTCGACATCGACGCGGACGGCCTGCACTTCGTGACTCACCTGGCCCGCGCGGGCTGGCTCCGCTGGCGCGACCGCCTCCCCGACGGGCCCACCCGTCACCCGACCACCACCCCTCACCGACGCGCTACGCGCGACCCCTTCTTGTCGCGCCCCGGCAAGGGTCCCCTCGCCCTCCGGGTCGCCCTGGAGACCGGCGAGGGCTTCGACCTCACCGAGGCGGGCACGCAGAAACGGCTCGCGGTGTACGTCGTACGGGATCCGCAGGAGGTCCCGGGCATCGCCCGCCTGGGCCCCGACCCGCTGGCCGACGACTTCGACGAGACACGCTTCGCCGAGCTCCTCGCGGGCGAGCGGCGGCAGATCAAGGGCGCGCTGCGCGACCAGAGCCTGATCGCGGGGGTGGGGAACGCGTACAGCGACGAGATCCTGCACGCGGCCCGGATGTCCCCCTTCAAGCCGGCCTCCTCGCTGCGGCCCGAGGAACTGCACCAGCTGTACGAGGCTCTGCGGGCCACCCTCACCGAAGCCGTGGAACGTTCCCGTGGGCTGGCGGCCGGGCGGCTGAAGGCCGAGAAGAAGAGCGGTCTGCGGGTGCACGGCCGCACCGGGGAGCCCTGCCCGGTGTGCGGTGACACCGTCCGCGAGGTCTCCTTCAGCGACTCCTCACTGCAGTACTGCCCGACATGCCAGACGGGCGGCAGGCCGCTCGCGGACCGAAGGCTTTCACGACTGCTGAAATGACACTCGCGTACCCGTGGGTCAGGGCGACTTGAGCGTCACCAGCCGCTCCCCGTCCCGCGTGCGCACCTCGAACCGACTGATCTCCTGGCGCCGCATGGCGGCACCGCCCTGCATGCTGGACGGACCGTCGGCCCCGTCGGGCACCATCCAGCTCGTCACCGTCTCCTCGGACCCGTCCCTGCCGATCGCGACGAGCCGGCACGGGCGGGGGCCCGAGGCGTCCTTGACCTGGAGGTCGATCTGGCTGCCCCAGACCCGGTCCTCGGCCCTGACCTCGGCCCACACGCCCGAATCCGGGTCGGTCGCCTCGACGGTGGCGGACTCGGACCCCGACCCCGCGACGATCGCGGCGGCGGGCCCGCCCACGGCGAACACCACGGAGGCGGCCACCGCGAACAGCCAGCGCCTGCGCCCGACCCGGTTCCGTGCGGCCACCTCGCCGAGCAGCCGCTCCAGCAGCCGCGGCCCGGGAGCCGCGAAGGGATGCACGGCGCGCGGGGTCGCGTTCCGGTACAGCATCAGCTGCCGGGCGGCCGGACGAAACTCGGTGACCCGCACCGCGCACTGCGGGCAGTCGCGGAGATGGTCCTCGAAGTGGAACGCGTCCACCTCGTCCAGCACGCCCAGTGAATAGGCGCCGACGTCGTGATGACGATCCAGGGACCACATGGCAATTCCTCGAGCCGGTGATGCGGTGGGGGTTGCTTCTTGCTACCACCGGTACGGACCAGACCGACGAATCACTCAAGTCCTCTGCGGAATGCCGACCAAAAGCTTTCGGAGCCGGCGGGGCAGCGGATTGGTCGAAGTCGGTGAAGGGCTAAAAAAGATGGATCGCCAGGTGTCCCAGCGGCAGCCCGAGCCGCCAGGCCGGCGTCCACACCTTCGGTCCTTCGTCCTCACCGAAGACCGCACCACCGCCCGGCACCGCGTCCAGGTCGGGGGCGAGCAGCTCCGTCTCCTCCAGCCATCGCCAGGCCGCGTCGGCCAGGTCCAGGTCCGGCGCGGGACCGCCCGCCTCGACCGCGTCGGCCGCGAGCCGCGCCATCCGCTCGCGCACCCAGTCCCGCCACGGCTGGTCGTACGCCGTCAGCGACAGCCAGGTCTCCAGCTGGGAGACGACCCGGATGCCGGAGAGCTCACCACCGCTGTCCGCGAGGAAGATGGTCAGGGCCAGGGCGTCCCGCCCCGCGCGGTACTCGAAGGACGTCGGCGGCATCAGGTCGCCGGTCCGCAACAACTCGTCGGCGATGTACTCGGCGTACAACCACGCCATGGGAACGGTCAGTTCACCGCCGCCGGTACCGTCCGTGCTCTCGTGACCTCTGTGCAGCATCCCTTCCTGCCTTCCTCCGGTGCGTGCGCGTCGCCCGACCCCGGGCCCTGGGGTCCTGTCGCCGGATTCCCGGCGACAGGACCCCATCCGGAACACGGCTGAAGACAGACGATTGCTCAACCGGAGCCGTCAGCAAGGCGCTTTACGGAGGTTTGACCCAACCATTGGTTTCACAGCAGGTCGGCCGCGTATCCCGGCAGCACCCGGCGCAGGGCGCGCAGCGCGTAGTACGCGCGGGACTTGACGGTACCGGGTGGTATCCCGAGCGCGGCGGCGGCCTCCGCCACACTCGCCCCCTGGAAGTACACCTGCACCAGGACTTCACGGTGCTCCGGTGTGAGTGTCTTCACAGCTTCCCGTACGTCGAGTGCCGCGGCGGCCCGGTCCGCGTGATCGTCGCACACCCGGGCGTTCTCCAGTACGGCGTCCCCGACCTCGGCCGGCCGTGCCTGCCGGGCCCGCCGCGCGTCGATGGCGAGCCGCCGGCCGACGGTCAGCAGCCAGGGGCGCACGGAGTCGAAGTCGTCGGCGCGCAGCGCTTCGGGGTGCTGCCAGGCGCGTACGAAGGTCTCCTGCACCAGGTCCTCGGCACGGTGCCGGTCCCCGTCGGAGAGCCGTAGGAGCAGGGCGAAGAGGGGGCGGCCGTGTTCGCGCTGGAGCGCGGCCAGCTCGTGCTCGGCGGTCGTCGTCCCGTTGGTGATCGTGGTGGTTCCGGCCGTCATGGCCGTATGGGAACGCGGGCCGGAGCGTGTGCACAGAGAGCGGTCACGAGTGTGCGGCGGACGGTCGAACGCGTCGACGAACGGTGCGACGAACGGTCTGCCGGGCGCTCCGGGCGGTCGCCCCGCGCCCCGCCGCCGATCTCGCCCGCATCCGCGGCCGTGTGGGTGACGTGACCGGTTCGGGTTCTTGACTCTACTTTCCCTCTTATGCGGATTCTTGGTGGTTCATACGTAAATACGATCGCAATGGGGTGTCTTGATGACCGCACGCAGGCGACAGACGACCGTGGCCCTCGGGGGCCTCCTGCTCATGGCGACCGCCGCCTGCCAGGCCCAGGGCTCGGTCCCCCGTCCGCCGGGCTCCGGGCAGCGCGCGCCCTCCGCCGAGGGCGCGCGCGGCTTCACCCTGGTCGCCTCCGGCGACGTCCTCCCGCACAGCTCGATCATCGACCGGGCCCACGCGGACGCGGACGGCGACGGATACGACTTCCGGCCCATGCTCGCGGGCGTACGACCGGTCGTCTCCGCCGCCGACCTGGCGATCTGCCACATGGAGACGGTGTACGGAGCGGACGGCGACTACACCGGCTACCCCACCTTCAAGTCCCCGCCCGAGGTGGCCGAGGCCCTCGCCGCCACCGGGTACGACGCCTGCTCCACTGCCTCGAACCACACGCTGGACGCCGGCGCCGCCGGTATCCACCGCACCCTCGGCGCCCTCGACCGTGCCGGCGTACGGCACGCCGGATCGGCCCGCACGGCCCAGGAGGCGAGCAGCCCGGCCCTGCTGCGCGCGGGCGGCGCCCAGGTCGCGCACCTCGCGTACACGTACGGCACGAACGGCATCCCGCTGCCGTCGGACCGGCCCTGGGCCGTCAACCTGATCGACCCCGACCGCGTCCTCGCCGACGCCCGGGCCGCACGCCGGGCGGGCGCCGACGTGGTCGTCGTATCCCTGCACTGGGGCACCGAATGGCAGGACGAGCCCGACGCGCGGCAACTCGGTCTGGGGGAGCGGCTGACCGCGGCCCGGACGGACGGGCGGCCCGACATCGACCTGATCCTCGGCACCCACGCCCATGTCCCGCAGGCGTACGAGAGGGTCAACGGCACCTGGGTCGTCTACGGCATGGGCGACCAGATCGCGGGTGCCATGGTCAACCACGCCGGCGCCCACGACCCGCGCGGCAACGAGGGCACCCTCGCCCGCTTCACCTTCGCCCCGCCCGCCCGCGAGGGCGCCCGCTGGGAGGTGACACGGGCCGAATTCGTCCCGCAGCGGTTCGACCTGGCCTCCGGCCGTGTCGTCAACCTCAACTCCGCGGCGGCGCGAGGGGCGGACATGGCGGCCGTACGCGACCGGATCCGCGCCGTCGTACTGAGCCGGGGCGCCGCCCAGGACGGGCTGGTCATGGGGCGGTAGACGGCGCAGGTGTGGCTGACGCGGAGCCGTGAACCGTGCCGGAGCGCTACGGCACGACCGTCACCGGCCGGCGCCCCGCCTTCACCGGCCGGACGGCCGCGATGTTCCGTCGTTCGTCTGCGGCGCGGTCGTGGCCGGCCGCGCCTCGCGGCGGAGCCGCATATGTACACAGCCCCGCGCCCCTTCGGGGCGCTGCCCAACCGCAGCGGCCTTCGCCCGACCTGCTTGGTACCTGCCCGGCGAGGGCGTGCCCGGCGCACCCTTCGGCTGCCGGGGCGCAAGCGACCGCGCACGCGTGCGTACGCGCTGCTCCCATCGGGTGCTTCGGGCGCTCGTACCGGTGTCGCTCCAGCGCGTCGGGGTTCCGCTGAGCGACTGATGAATCATGACGAAGGATCAGATGTTCACGCGGCGCCGGATGCTGATGGCGGGCGCCGCCGCCCTGGGGGCGGCCGGTGCGGTGGGCACGGCCGCCGGTCTGTTCACCGGCGACCGGACACCGAAGCCGGCTCCGACACGCGCCGCCGCCCCGGCCGCCGGGCCGAAGGCACGCCGTGTGCTGGGAGCCTCCGCATACCGTCTCCAGCCCATCACAGGATACGGCCCGCAGCGCAGCGCCCCCGCCCGGACCCCGGTCCGGACCCCGGTCCGGGCCAAGCCGCTGCTGAAGCTGGACGGGCTGGGTCGGAGCATGGTGCTGACCTTCGACGACGGCCCCGACCCGCGCTACACCCCGGACATCCTGCGCACCCTGCGCACCCACGACGTCCGCGCGATGTTCTTCGTGTGCGGCGAGATGGTGGCCGCCAACAAGGACCTGCTGCGCGAGATGGCCGACGACGGGCATGTCGTCGGCAACCACACCTGGTCGCACCCGCTGCTCACCAGGCTCTCCCGCTCCGCGATCCGCTCCCAGATGGAACGTACCTCCGAGATCATCCAGGAGGCCTACGGCGAGGCGCCCCTGTGGTTCCGTGCGCCCTACGGCGCCTGGAACCGGGCGGTCTTCCAGCTCGGCGCCGAACTCGGCATGGAGCCCCTCGCCTGGACCGTCGACACGCTCGACTGGAAGACTCCGGGCGCGCGCGCCATCGCCGACCGGGTCGAGAACGGCGCGGGCCCCGGCGTCGTGGTCCTCTCGCACGACGCGGGTGGCGACCGCTCGCAGAGCGTACGGGCGCTGCGCGACTATTTGCCGGACCTGCTGGACGCGGGCCATCACATCACCGTGCCGCGACGGGAATTCGCCTGAGCGCTCCGCCGGAAGCACGGTGACGAGCCCGCGGGCCGGTGGGGGCTGCCTGGCTCTCGCACGAACACACGAACACCTGAATTCGGTCGGGCCTTCGCCCACCCGGCCGGGGAACGCTCAGCGAACCTCGACCAGGTGGGCGAACACCACGACGTTTCCGGCGTAGCCGTTCTGCTTGGAGAAACCTCCCCCGCAGGTGATGACCCGCAATTCGGGGACGCCTGTGTTCCCGTAGACGCGATCACCCGGGAAGCTGTGCTTCTCGAAGACCTCGATGCCGTAGATCTCGAATACCGCCGTCTTTCCGTCCTGGCGCAGAACCTCGACCCGGTTTCCCTTGCTCAGGGCCCCGAGCCCGTAGAAAACGGCGGGGCCCTGCTGGTTGTCGACGTGGCCCACGACCACGGCCGTGCCTTTCTCGCCGGGGGAGACCGAACCGGTGAACCAGCCGGCGAGGTTGGGGTCCTCGGCGGGCGGCGCGTCGACCCAGCCCTCGATGTCGAGGCCCACGGGCATGACGGGCGCGTCGACCTGGATCGCCGGAATCCTGACCCGGTCGGCCACGGCGTACGGCAGCGGGTCCGGCACCCTGGCGAAGGTGCCGTTGAAGGGCATGCGGCTGTCGGCGGCGGCCGCGGAGGCAGGCTGCGGCGGGCCCACGTCGAACTCACCCGAACCATTCCGGATGAGCGCGAGGCCGGTCAGCAGAACAAGCGCTATCACGCCCCACGGGGCGCGCTTCCTGCGCCGTTCCTCCTCTTCGGCCTCGGCCGGCTCGGACCAAGACATTCGCCATCCCCTCTCGACACGGCCGTCGCCGTATTCCATCGCGCATACGAGAACGCTAAGCGCAGCGCACGCCACCGGCGACGGCTCAGGTGCGAACGGGTGGCGGAACACACACGTCCTGCGCCATCCGAGTTGCCGCGGACAGGAAATTTCCGACGGTTCGTGACCTGCGGGAATATCCGATTGTGCGGAAATCTCGCGGCGTGTTCTCTCACCAGGACGGACCATTCTCGAAATGCGGCCCCGTGCCCGGCATCTGAGGGTCTGTCTGGGAGGCGCTTTCTCGCCGATCCACCGGGGACGGTTCCCGGGGCGTCTTCCGCGGAGGATCACATGCGTACTACTCGTGCCCTGGCGGTCTCTGCCGCCGCGGTCGCCGCGGTGGGGCTCGCCGCCCCGACGGCCGCCGCGTGGGACCAGCCCACCTCGGTCACCGCCGCGCCCAACGTCATCGCCCGTGGCGGTCAGCTGACCCTCACGGTCAGTGGCGGTGACGCGTGCACGACGCCCGGCAGCACGATCAGCTCGAACGCCTTCCCGACCACCAAGCTCACGTCCATGGACGGCAGAACGGCCACCGCGAGGGTGACGGTCAACTCCAACGCCACCACCGGTTCGCACAGTGTCACCACCAACTGCGAGGGCAAGACGAAGACGTTCAACGACGTCTTCACGGTCATCGGCGGTGTCCGCGGCGGTCTCGGCGGCAGCAGCTCCAGCGGGGCGACACCGACCGACATGGCGATCGGCGGCGGGCTCGTGGCCGCCGCGGCCATCGGCGGTGGCCTGTTCTGGATGCGCCGCCGCTCCGAGAACCGCCTCTGAGTGAAGGTCGTCCGGATACGCCTTCCCCTCGGAGATTCGGATCGCACGTCAACAGCCCTTCGCCCCGGACCCTTGAGGGAACCGGGGCGAAGGGCTGTTGACGTGTGCCGTCAGGAGTGGTCGTCGGTCGTGCGACGGCGCGAGAAGCGGTACGCCACCCCGAGCGAGCCCGCGATCAGTGCGGCCCCCAGGCCGATCTCCTTCAGGTCGAAGCCGTCCGAACCACTGCCCACACCGGCCTTGACCCCTCGGGGGACGGGCGTCCGCGTGGGGTGCTGGGTCGGCCGGCCGGCGGCGATGGTGAGGTCGGTCCTGCCGCTCTCGTCGCCGCACTTGAACGTCACCTCGAACACGGCACCCGGTTTCGCGTCCCGGTCGACCGTGGCCGTGGCCGACGACTGCCACTTGGGGATCGTGACCGTGTCGAAGACACCCGAGGACACCGTGGTGTCGGACTTGCAGCCGTCGACGTGCAGGGTGACCTGTCCGCCGGCCGCTACGGTCGAGGGCGAGAGACTGAAGCCGAACGACGTGATGTCGCCCGCGACGGCCGCCTGCGAGGCGGGAGCGGTGAGGGTGAGAGCGGCCACGCCCAGCAGTGCGGCCGAAGCGGCGCGTATCGCGTGCATGATGGAGCCTCCGGGTCCCCGAGGAGCCTGCTGCGGACTTTTTCCGCCTGCGCCTGAAATGCCCCTCGATGGTCGAAACGCTAGGAAGGTGTGTACGAGAGCGCGATCGCAGTCGCGCGAACGGGTCATCCGTGTGGGCCGCTCAGAGGACACCGTGCGCGTGGCCGGGGTACGGGCGCGGCGTGGCACCCGTACCCCGGCCGCCGGGCCGCTGTTGAAGGACCGTCACCCGCCCGCGTTCGGGAACAGGGCCAGGAACGGGTCCGTCCCGGCCGTGATCCCCCGGCTGTACGGGGCGTCGAAGTCCCAGATCAGGAAGAGCAGGAAGGCGATCAGGGCGGAGAACAGCCCGGCGAGGACCAGCTCGCGCGGTGTGCGCCGGATCTGCAGGGCGAAGACCATGCCGACGGTCACGACGGCGCCGGTGATCAGCCCGAACCACACCACGCCGGGCATGGTCGCGTCGGTCGAGTCGGCCCGGGCGATACGCGCCGCGACGGCCACGGACACCTGGTCCACCAGAGGCTGGTAGGCCTGTGCCTCGAAGTCCGTCCTCGGCTCGTAGTCGGTGACGTCCGCGCGAATGCGCTCGATGAGCTCGTTGCCCCGCTCGGTCACCTCGCCCTTCTCGGACATCACCTTCCACTCGGTGTCGAGGACGTGGCCGACATAGACGTCGATGTCCTCACGGACGCGGTCGCGGACGTCGTCGGGGTAGACCCGCACCCGCTCCGAGATCTCGAACAGGGCCGTGGCCTCCGTCTGGACATGGTCCTGGGCGACCCCGCGCCCCTCCCACACCCCGGCGATGGCCAGACCCAGGACGATGGCGTACACCACGCCGATCATCATGGTGATGTACTCGATCACGTCCGGGGTCTCGGACGGGTCGTCGTCCTCGGTGGCCGCGCGATGCCGTACGACGGTCACGATGACCACGACGAGGCACGCGGCCGCCATCGCGAGGGTGAGAACAAGCCATTCCGACAAGAGGGTTCCCTCCAGGTGTCAGGTATTACGGGGATCAGGGGTCAGCGGGGGCGCAGCGCGGCCACGGCGAGGATCGCGGGCGCGGTGATGAGCAGGGCGATCGAGATGAGCGACGGGCCGGAGCGCGGCACGTGCCTATGGGACGTGGGGCGGTACGGCGGATAGCTCACCGGTGTCGCCGAGGGCTGGGGGCGCGCGCTCGGTGTGGGCGGCGCGGGAGTGGGCGTAGGAGTGGGGGTGGGCGTCGGCCTCGGTGCCGGGGCGGCGGGCCGTGGCGTCGGGGGCGGAGGCGGAGGCGGTGGATCGGGCCTCGGCGCCACCGTGGGCGGGGGCTTCGGAGCGGGCGGCTCCGGCGTGGGTGTGGGCGTGGGCTTCGGGGGAGTCGGGGTCGGTGTCGGCTCGGGTGGTGGAGTGGGCGTCGGCGTAGGCGTCGGTGTTGGAGGACACGACGGCGTCGGGTGCGGTGTGGGTGTCGGCGTGGGCCAAGGCGATGGCGTGGGCCAGGGCGACGGCGTGGTCGCCGGCGTCGGTTCGCAGGAGCCGCTGCCCGCGACCGCCTCGGCGACCACACTGCCGCCGGGGCCGGTGGAGGCGTACGCGCAGGCGTCGGCGGCGGCCGTTCCGCTCGGCGTCGCGGCGAGGAGCCAGGAGAGCGCGAGCAGGGCCGACAGCCGTATGGCGAGGGCGGATCGGGTCCGCTGGGGTCCATGCACGACGGAGATCATGGAGGCCGCCGTGCCCGCGCACGCCGGAGCGGCGCCTATTTGGTCCGAACGGGGGACAACGGCGCCTGCGGGGTTTTACGGGCACCGGCACGGTTGACGTCGGCGCGCGCCGCGGCGTCGCAGATCGCCGTCACAGGGCACCGCGCGGGTCGCCGTCACAGGTTTCGTAAAGAAATTTGCGCCACGGTTGAACACATCCACCACTCCCGCTCGTACCTAGGGCCATGCGAGCGGCGCAGTAGGGCGCTGCAACACCCAAGGAATTACGGGGAGTTGACATGAAGACCTCCTGGCGGAGCGCCTCACTCGCAGCGACAGCTGCGGCTGTCCTGGCGCTGACGACGGCATGTGGTCAGGAGAGCCCGCCGGTGAACAGCCAGAGCGTGGGATCCGCCGCCGATGGCCTTGGTACCGGCACCGATGGTTTGGGTGCCGCCGCCACTGCCGGTGCGGGAGCCCAGCAGGGGCAGGGCTCCGCGGCCCAGCCCCAGACGGCGGGTCAACTGACCGTGTGGAACAACCAGGAATACGGCAAGGTTCTCACCGACAGCACCGGGCGTACTCTCTACCGCTTCGACAAGGACACGGCCGAGCCGCCGAAGACCACCTGCGAGGGCGAGTGCGCCACCGCTTGGCCGCCCGTCCCCGCCTCGGGCGCCACGGCGGCCGCCGGCGTCGACAAGGCGCTCCTCGGCGAGATCACCCGGCCCGACGGCACCAAGCAGCTGACGGTCGGCGGCTGGCCGATGTACTACTACGCCCAGGACGCCAAGGCCGGCGACATCAACGGCCAGGGTGTGAACGGCACGTGGTACGCGTCGGCCCCCGACGGCAAGAAGGCCTCCACCAACGCGGGTGGCAATGCGGGCGGCAACGAGGCCGGCGAGATCGGGGACCTGCCCGGCCTCTCGACCCGTAACGACCCCGAACTCGGCGAGATCGTCGTCGACAAGAACGGTATGACGGTCTACCGCTTCGAGAAAGACGTGCAGTGGCCGATGAAGTCCAACTGTGTCGATGCCTGCCTGGAGAAGTGGCCGGTCGTGGAGCCCGTGGACGCCGCCGACACCAAGGGCATCGCCACCGAGATCAACGGCAACGGCAGGGGCTACGTCGTCCTCGACCGCCCGGACGGGCTCAAGCAGCAGAGCATCGACTGCTGGCCGATGTACACCTTCGCGGACGACAAGAAGCCCGGTGACACCAACGGCCAGGGTGTCGGCGGCACTTGGTACGCCATGGCGCCCGACGGCAAGCCGGTCGGCAAGCCGTAGGAGACGATCCCCCTCCCCAGGGATCACCGCCCACCGCCCGGATCGCGAAGGGAGGTGTTCGAGAGCCAGAAGTGCCGGATGCGCAGAGCCAGGCACAACCCCCGGTCCGCCCCCTCCGCATGGAGGGGGCGGACCTCTTGGCATGCCCGCTCGCCTGTCTTCGTACACACGCCGTTCCGTAAGTCGCTTTCGCAGGGCGACAATTCGGCAATTGCCGGAGGCAGTGCCCTGGAACGGACGGTCAATTTCCGTTTTGGCTCGCTCGTTTGGCGAGCGATCAGTAGCCTCTGGTCGAACACTGGATCGCCTGCGCCACCCACGACGCGTTGGAGTGATAGATGGAGCGTCCCGCCTGGGCCCCACGGAGCATCGACATCACGGTGCCGTCCGTCGCCCGTATCTACGACTACTACCTGGGCGGTTCGCACAATTTCGAGGTCGACCGGGAAGCCGCCCGCAGGGCCATGGAGTTCATGCCGGGCCTGCCGAAGATCATGCAGGCGAACCGCGCGTTCATGCGCCGCGCCGTGCGCTACGCCGCCGACCGGGGCGTCACTCAGTTCCTGGACATCGGCTCCGGCATCCCGACCTTCGGAAACGTCCACGAGGTCGCCCAGGCGGCCCGCCCCGGGGCACGGGTCGTGTACGTCGACCACGACCCGGTGGCCGTCGCGCACAGCCAGGCCGTACTGGCCGGGAACGAGGACACGGACGTCGTCGCCGCCGACTTGTGCAAGCCCGAGGAGATCCTGGCGAGCCCTCAGGTGACGCGGCTGATCGACCTGAACCGGCCTGTGGCGCTCCTCCTCGTTGCCATACTGCACTTCGTGGAGGACGCGGACGACCCGTACCGGGCGGTGGCCGAGCTGCGCGCCGCGCTCGCGCCCGGCAGCCTGCTCGTGCTCACGCATGCCTCGTACGAGGGAATCCCGCTTCCGCCGGAGCGGGCCCAGGGCACGGTCGACGTGTACAAGGACATCCGCAATCCGCTGATCATGCGCTCGCGCGACGAGATCGCGCGGTTCTTCGAGGGGTACGACATGGTGGAACCCGGACTGGTGCCGATGCCGATGTGGCGACCCGACACGGCGCCCGAGGAGGAGGATCCGTATTCCTTCTCCGGATTCGCCGGCGTGGGGCGTACGGCGTGACCGCGGAGCCGGACGGGCCGGAGGACAGACTGCGCAGGTTCGCGGCGATCTGGAGCCGGGCGGTCTACCCGGCGACCTCGACGTCGCTGACCCGACCGGAGTTCGAGGAGCAACTCCTGCCGCTGGCCCGCCGGTTGAGCGAGGCACTGCGGGCCAGGACCTTCGACGCGGACACGGGCAGGGCGGTCGGCGCCGCACTCGTCGACGCGCACTGCACCGACCCGGAGACGCTCAGCCGCTCGCTCGACTGCGTCGAGGCCTACCTGGTGCTCTACTGCGGCGAGGACGGCCCTCAGGAGGACCTGCGCGCCCGCGCCGCCCGTCTGCAGTCCGCCATGGCCGCCGGGTACGCGCGAGGGCTGCGGGAGCGGACGCTCGCCGAGCAGGAGGCGATCTCCCGGGCCGCCCTGGAAGCCCAGGGCGCGGTGGCCAAGGCGCTGCACGCCAGCGAGGCCCGGTTCCGCGCGGTGTTCGAGGGTGCCGCCATAGGCATCGGGATCGCCGACCTCGAAGGCAACGTCCTCCAGATCAACGGCGCGCTCCAGCGCATGTTCGGGGTCGCCGACCAGACGATGGGCGGACGCAATGTCACCGACTGGACGCACCCCGAGGACGCGCCCCAGGTCTGGCGCCTGTACGAGGAGCTGGTGAGCGGCGAGCGCGAGCACTACCACGTGGAGAAGGCGTTCTACCGACCCGACGGAACGGTCCTGTGGACCAATCTGACGGTCTCCCTGCTGCGGGACGCCGACGGCCGCCCCCAGTACCAGCTGGCGCTCATGGAGGACACCACCGAGCGCCGCCTGCTCAACCTCCGGCTGCGCTACGAGGCCACGCACGACGCGCTCACCGGACTGCCCAACCGGACCCTGTTCTTCGAACGCCTGGAGAAGGCCCTCTCGGCGGGCGACGGCCAGCGCTTCGGCCTCTGCTACCTGGACCTCGACGGCTTCAAGACCATCAACGACAGCCTCGGACACGCGGCCGGCGACCGGCTGCTCGTCGAGGTCGCCGACCGGCTCCAGTCCTGCGCGACCGCGCCCGGCGAGATGGTGGCCCGGCTCGGCGGCGACGAGTTCGTGGCGCTGACCACCGGCCCCGACACCCAGCGCGAGGTCGACGACCTCGCCGACCGCATCATGAACGCGCTCGTCACCCCGGTCCGCATCGACGGCCGGGAGCTCCTGGTCCGCGGCAGCATCGGCATCGTCGAGGGCCCGGCCGGGGAGCGCGGCCCGGCGGAGGTGCTGCGCAGCGCCGACATCACCATGTACCGGGCCAAGTCGGCGGGCGGCAACCGCTACGAGGTGGCCGACGCGGAGGCCGACGCCCGCGCCATCACCCGGCACGGGCTCACCACGGCACTGCCCGCGGCCCTCGACCGGGGCGAGTTCTTCATCGAGTACCAGCCGCTGGTCCACCTCGACGACGGAAGCGTCCGCGGCGCCGAGGCCCTGGTCCGCTGGCTGCACCCGCAGCACGGCGTCCTCAGCCCCGACCGCTTCATCCCCCTCGCCGAGCACACCGGGCTGATCGTCCCGCTCGGCCGCTGGGTCCTGGAGCAGTCGGTCCGCCAGGCCCGCGAGTGGAAGGAGCGCCACGGCGGGAACGGCGGGATCGGCGGGAGCACAGCCACCGGCCCGCTGCGCGTCAACGTCAACCTGTCGCCGTGCCAGCTCACCCACCCCGGGCTGGTCCAGGACACCGTCGAGATCCTGGAGCGGGAGGGCCTGGAGCCGGGCGCGCTCTGCCTGGAGGTCACGGAGTCCGCGCTCATCGGCGCCGACGACGACCTGCTCAAGCCGCTGCGCCGGCTCGCCGAGATGGGCGTCGACATCGCCCTCGACGACTTCGGCACCGGCTACTCCAACCTCGCCAACCTGCGCCGCCTGCCGGTCAGCATCCTCAAGCTGGACCGCTCCTTCACCCAGGGCATGCAGCAGTTCCCGGCCGACCCCGTCGACCTCAAGATCGTCGAGGGGATCGTTTCACTCGCCCACAGCCTCGACCTCGCGGTGACGGTCGAGGGCGTGGAGACCGGCGCCCAAGCCGAGCAGTTGCGGATACTGGGCTGCGACACGGCCCAGGGCTGGTACTACGCCCGCCCCGGCCCACCGGACCGACTTCACCAACTGGCACTGGTGGACGCGACGGGCTGACGGCCGTCGCCCCGTAGGAGCGCGGGGCTGTATCAATTTGCGGCTCCGCCGCGTGGGCGCGACCAGCCACATCGGACCCGCAGACCTGGACGAAGCTCACAGAAACGGCGCTTCCAGGAACGGCGCCCCAGCCAACCGTCACCGTTCCAGCAACATCCGCTGCAACTCCCGCGCGGCCCGAGGCGGAGCCACATCGCTGCGGTGGGCCAGGGCGATCGTGCGGTTGAGGCCGGGCCGGGCCAGCGGGGTCACCCGCAGCCCGCGCCCGGAGCGGGTGGCGACCATGCGCGGTACCACAGCGACCCCCAGCCCCGCCCGTACGAAACCCAACACCGCGTCCATCTCCCCGCCCTCCACCGCGAAGTCCGGTTCGAAGCCCTCGGCACGGCAGGCCGCGACGGTCAGTTCACGCAGGTCGTAGCCGTGCCGGAACATGACGAGGCGTTCGCTCTCCAGGTCGGCGATCCGCACCGTACGGCCGTGTCCGGGGGCCGGAGACTCCGGGGAGGACACGACCACCAGGTCCTCGCGCAGCACCTCGACCGTGGTGAGGGCGGGCGACGGGGTCGGCAGGGGGAGTACGACGAGGGCCAGGTCGAGGGCGCCGCGGGCGAGGAGCCGTACGAGATCGTGCGAGCCGCCCTCCTCGACCAGGAGCCGGATGCCGGGATAGCGGTCGTGGTAGGCGCGCAGCACGTCCGGGAGCAGGCCCGTGCACAGGCTCGGGGTCGCGCCGAGCCTGATCCGGCCGCTGCGCAGCTGGGCCAGCTCCTGCACCTCGTGCCGGGCCGTGTCCGCGTCGGCCAGGATGCGGCGGGCCAGCGGCAGCAGGGCCTCGCCGGCGTCCGTGAGCGTGATGTTGCCGCGGGCCCGCTGGAACAGATCGGCGCCCAACTCCCGTTCCAGCGCCCTGATCTGCTGGGACAGGGACGGCTGCGCGACATGGACCAGTTCGGCGGCACGGGTGAAGTGCCGGGTCTCGGCGACCGCCACGAAGTACTGGAGTTGCTGGAACTGCACCCTGCCACGATAGGCCATGGCTATTGAATCGAGCCGGACCATGTCTTGGACCGATGGGGCCGTTCGGCCCTAGCGTCTTGTGCCATGGCTCTGGCAACGCGGACGGACCGACGGCCGTCCATGGCACGCACGGTGTGGGACAGCTCCGTCGGCAAGAAAACGGTCATGGCCGTCAGCGGCCTGATCATGCTGGCGTACCTGGCCGTCCATATGCTGGGCAACCTGAAGATCTTCTTCGGCTCGGACGAGTTCAACGGCTACGCCCACTGGCTGCGCACCCTCGGCGAACCCTTCCTGCACTACGAGTGGGCCCTGTGGATCATCCGCGTGGTCCTCGTCGCGGCCGTCGTGGCGCACGCCACGTCCGCATACCAGCTCAGCCGCCGTGACATCAAGGCGCGCCCCAGCAAGTACGTGCACAACAAGCCCCGCGCCAGTTACGCGACGCGCACCATGCGGTGGGGCGGGACCATCCTCGGCCTCTTCATCGTCTGGCACATCCTCGACCTGACCACCGGCACGGTCCACTCCGGTGGCTTCCAGGAGGGCCGTCCGTACCAGAACGTCATCGACACCTTCTCCACCTGGTACGGCAACACCATCTACCTCGTCGCGATGCTCGCCCTCGGCCTGCACATCCGGCACGGCTTCTGGAGCGCCGCCCAGACGCTCGGCGTGGGCAGCCGGACCCGCGACCGCGTCCTCAAGACCACGGCAAACGTCCTCGCGCTGCTGCTCACGGTGGGCTTCGTCGCCGTACCCGTGGGCGTCATGACCGGAGTGGTGAGCTGACATGACTTCCTACGCGGAATACGCGGACTACGCGACCGGTGAGCCGGTCGTCGACGGCAAAGCCCCGTCCGGTCCCATCAACGAGCTCTGGGACAAACGCCGGTTCGAGGCGAAGCTGGTCAACCCTGCCAACCGGCGCAAGCACACCGTCATCGTCGTGGGCACCGGCCTCGCCGGCGGTTCCGCGGGCGCCACGCTCGCCGAACAGGGCTACCACGTCGTGCAGTTCTGCTACCAGGACTCACCGCGCCGGGCCCACTCGATCGCCGCGCAGGGCGGGATCAACGCCGCGAAGAACTACCGGAACGACGGGGATTCCATCCACCGGCTGTTCTACGACACGGTCAAGGGCGGGGACTTCAGGGCACGCGAGTCCAACGTCCACCGGCTGGCGCAGATCTCGGTCGAGATCATTGACCAGTGCGTCGCGCAGGGTGTGCCGTTCGCACGGGAGTACGGCGGATTGCTGGACACCCGTTCCTTCGGCGGCGTCCAGGTGTCGCGGACGTTCTACGCCCGGGGCCAGACGGGGCAGCAACTGCTGCTCGGCGCGTACCAGGCGTTGTCCCGCCAGATCGCCGCGGGCAACGTCGAGATGCATCCGCGGACCGAGATGCTCGACCTGATCGTGATCGACGGGCGGGCGCGCGGGATCGTGGCGCGGGATCTCATCACCGGCCGTATCGACACCTACTTCGCCGACGCCGTCGTACTGGCGAGCGGCGGTTACGGCAACGTCTTCTACCTGTCGACGAACGCCATGAACTCCAACGCCACCGCGATCTGGCGGGCCCACCGGCGCGGCGCGTACTTCGCCAACCCCTGCTTCACACAGATCCATCCGACCTGCATCCCACGCACCGGCGACCACCAGTCCAAGCTCACCCTCATGAGCGAGTCGCTGCGCAACGACGGCCGCATCTGGGTGCCGAAGGCCATGGGGGACACCCGGCCCGCGAACGAGATCCCCGAGGACGAGCGCGACTACTACCTGGAGCGGATCTACCCGTCCTTCGGCAACCTCGTCCCGCGCGACATCGCCTCCCGCGCCGCGAAGAACGTCTGCGACGAGGGGAGGGGGGTCGGTCCCGGCGGGCAGGGCGTCTACCTGGACTTCGCCGACGCCGTCGAGCGGATGGGGCGGAAGGCCGTCGAAGCGAAGTACGGCAATCTCTTCGACATGTACCAGCGGATCACCGACGAGGATCCGTATCAGGTGCCCATGCGGATCTACCCCGCCGTGCACTACACGATGGGCGGCCTCTGGGTCGACTACGACCTCCAGACCACCGTGCCCGGCCTGTTCGCGATCGGTGAGGCCAACTTCTCGGACCACGGGGCGAACCGGCTCGGCGCGTCGGCCCTGATGCAGGGGCTCGCGGACGGCTACTTCGTGCTGCCCGCCACGATCAACGACTACCTCGCCCGCAACCCGCACCACGACGAGATCGACACCCGACACCCTGTCGTACAAGAGGTGCTGGCCGAGACCGAGGACCGCCTGAACCTGCTGCTCGCCGTCGACGGCGACCGCACCCCCGACTCGTTCCACCGTGAACTCGGCGAGGTGATGTGGGAGTTCTGCGGCATGGCCCGTACGGAGACGGGGCTGCGCAAAGCCCTGGAGCGCATCCCGCAGATCCGCGAGGAGTTCTGGCGGCGCATCAAGGTGCCCGGCACCGGCGAGGAGTTCAACCAGTCCCTGGAGAAGGCCAACCGCATCGTCGACTACCTGGAGCTCGCCGAGCTGATGTGCCTCGACGCGCTGCACCGCACCGAGTCCTGCGGCGGCCACTTCCGCGAGGAGTCCCAGACGCCGGACGGCGAGGCGGCGCGCCGGGACGAGGAGTTCGCGTACGCGGCGGCCTGGGAGTTCACGGGTACGGGCGAGGCCCCGACCCTCCACAAGGAAGACCTGGTCTTCGAGTACGTCCACCCCACCCAGCGGAGCTACGCATGAAGCTCACCCTGCGCGTCTGGCGGCAGAAGAACGCCGACGCCGACGGAGCGATGTCCACGTACGAGGTGGACGGCATCTCGTCCGACATGTCCTTCCTGGAGATGCTGGACACCCTCAACGAGGAGCTCATCCTCAAGGGCAAGGACCCGGTCGCCTTCGACCACGACTGCCGCGAGGGCATCTGCGGCGCATGCAGCCTGGTGATCAACGGCGACGCGCACGGGCCCGAGCGCACCACCACCTGCCAGCTCCACATGCGGTCCTTCGAGGACGGCGACACGATCGACATCGAGCCGTGGCGGGCGTCGGCGTTCCCGGTGATCAAGGATCTGGTGGTGGATCGCTCGGCGTTCGACCGGATCATCCAGGCCGGGGGTTACATCACCGCGCCGACGGGGTCCGCGCCGGAGGCGCACGCGACGCCGGTGCCGAAGCCGGACGCCGACTTCGCCTTCGAGCACGCCGAGTGCATCGGGTGCGGGGCGTGTGTGGCGGCTTGTCCCAACGGGGCGGCGATGCTGTTCACGTCCGCCAAGATCAACCACTTGAACGTGCTGCCCCAGGGCGCGCCGGAGCGTGAGACCCGCGTCCTGGACATGGTGGGGCAGATGGACGAGGAGGGCTTCGGGGGCTGCACCCTCACCGGTGAGTGCGCGACCGCCTGCCCGAAGGGCATTCCCCTGGTGTCCATCACCAGCATGAACAAGGAGTGGCTGCGGGCGACCCGCAAGGTTGCCCGGCGATAGAGGCCGCAGCTCAGAAACGTTCGCCGACAGGGTGCGGACGGGCGGGACCGGGCGTGGTGCTCAAACCCGGTCCCGCCAGGCACCCCTGGCATTCAACAAGCCCACACCCGCGCTCTCTTCGAGGGTCACGCACAGGACAGCCGGCATCGGAAGAACTGTGGCGGCCGGACGTACGACACCGGCACCGCTGTTGCACCGCCGTCCCCGGCACGTGACCAGGAGAGAGCCATGACCGGCGTATCCACGCTCGACAGCCCACCGCAGGCGACCGCACCCACCCGCTACACCGTCACCCTCGCCCGCAGCGAGGACGACGTGCGCGCCGCCCAGCGGCTGCGCCACGACGTCTTCGCCGACGAGATGGGCGCACTCCTGTCCACCCCGCGGCCGGGCCTCGACGCCGACGCCTTCGACGCGTACTGCGACCACCTGCTGGTCCGCTCCACGGAGACCGGGCAGGTCGTCGGCACCTACCGGCTGCTGCCGCCCGAGCGGGCCGCGGTCGCAGGGCGGCTGTACTCGGAGAGCGAGTTCGACCTCGCCGCGCTGGACGCCGTCCGCCCAGGGCTCGTCGAGGTCGGCCGCTCCTGCGTCCACCCCGACCACCGCGACGGTGCCGTCATCGGCCTGATCTGGGCCGGGATAGCCCGCTACATGGTGGACCGCGGCCACGAGTGGCTGGCCGGCTGCTGTTCCATCCCGCTCGCCGACGGCGGCACGCTCGCCGCGGCCACCTGGGACCGGGTCCGGGCCAAGCACCTGGCTCCCGAGGAGTACCGCGTACGTCCGCTGCTGCCCTGGAAGCCGGACGGCACCGCTGCGGCCGGCCGCATGGAACTCCCCCCGCTGCTGCGCGGCTACCTCCGCCTCGGCGCCTGGGTGTGCGGCGAGCCCGCCCACGACCCGGACTTCGGGGTCGCCGACCTGTATGTACTGCTGTCGATGCGCCGGGTCGACCCGCGCTATCTGCGGCACTTCCTGTCCCTCGTCCCGGCGTGATGAGCGCCCTGCGTACGGGGCTGCCGCACCGCCTCCGCCCGGGCGCGGCGGTCCTGCCGACGGGCGGGCGGGTTCTGACGGTGGCTGTGGCTCGCCCGGTTGCCACGCCGGTCGGCTCCCCGTGGCTGCCCACCGCCCCGTGCTCCCCGCAGGCCTGCGTCATGGCCGCCTCCCGGTCCGTGACGGCCGTGCCGCGAGCCGTACTGCGACTCTTGGCGCTGCTGGTGCTGCTCCTCGTGGGGATCGGGCTGGCCCCGGCGCTGGGGCGGCTCCCCGCGGTCCGGCGCGATCCGCTGATCCGCGGCTGGTGCCGGACCGTCGTGCGGGCCTCCGGAGTCCGGGTCCGCGTCACCGGCGCGGCCGCGCCCACCGGAGGGCTGCTCCTCGTCGCCAACCACATCTCCTGGCTGGACATCCCGCTGCTCGCCGCCGTGCGCCCGGCCCGCATGCTCGCCAAGGCGGAGATCCGGCGGTGGCCGGTGGCGGGTGCACTGACCGCGCTCAGCGGCGCCCTGTTCATCGAGCGGGACCGGCTGCGGGCGCTTCCGGACACGGTCGCGCGTATGGCCGAGGCCCTGCGCGGCGGGGCGGCGGTCGCGGCCTTCCCGGAGGGCAGCACATGGTGCGGCCGGGCCCAGGGACACTTCCGCCGGGCGGTGTTCCAGGCCGCGCTGGACGCGGGCGTTCCCGTGCAGCCGGTCCGGATCCACTACCGGGTGCTGGAGGGAACGGCGAGCACGGCGCCCGCCTTCGTCGGGGAGGACTCGCTGCTCACCTCACTGTGGCGGGTGGCGACGGCTCGCGGGCTGGTCGCGGAGGTGGAGGTACGGCCCGCACTCGCGCCGGGCACCCATCCCGACCGCCGGGGTCTGGCCCGGGCCGCGCAGACCGTGGCGCCCTGCGGGGAGCACGTCTAAGCAGGTCGGGCGAAGGCCGCTGCGGTCGGGCAGCGCTCCGAAGGGGCGCGGGGCTGTGTGCATATGCGGCTCCGCCGCGGGGCGCGGCCGGCCACGACGGCGCCGCGGACGAACGACGGCACATCGCGGCCCCGCGGCGGAGCCGCATATCGACACAGCCAGCGGAGCGCTCAGGCGCGGGCGAGATACGGGGCTGTCCGGCTCTCCTCCGCCCGCGCCACCTCCGCCGGGGGCCCTGCCGCGACGATCCGCCCGCCCGCGTCACCGCCGCCCGGTCCCAGGTCGATCACCCAGTCCGCACCGGCGACCACCGTCATGTCGTGCTCGACGACCACGACCGTGTGCCCCGCGTCCACCAGACCGTGCAACTGCCGCATCAGCACCTCGACATCGGCCGGGTGCAGCCCGGTCGTCGGCTCGTCCAGCAGGTAGAGGGTGTGGCCGCGCCGTATCCGCTGCAGTTCGCTCGCCAGCTTGATGCGCTGCGCCTCCCCGCCCGACAGTTCGGTGGCGGGCTGCCCGAGCCGCAGATAGCCGAGCCCCACGTCGAGCAGGGTGACCAGGCTGCGCGCGACGCCCGGCGTGTCCGCGAAGAACTCCGCCGCCGTCTCCACCGTCAGGTCCAGCACCTGCGCGATGGTCCGCCCGCGGTACGTCACGTCGAGCGTCTCGGGGTTGTAGCGAGCCCCACCGCAGTCCGGGCAGGGGGCGTACGTACTTGGCAGGAACAGCAGCTCGACGCTCACGAACCCTTCGCCCTGGCACGTTTCGCAGCGCCCGCCGGCGACGTTGAAGGAGAAGCGCCCGACGCCGTAGCCCCGCTCCCGTGCCGCCTCCGTCGCCGCGAACACCTTGCGGACGATGTCGAACAGGCCCGTGTACGTGGCCAGATTGGACCGCGGGGTCCTCCCGATCGGCTTCTGGTCGACCGACACGAGCCGCTCGACCCCCGGCAGGTCCTCCGTGATCTCCCCGATCAGGGTGGACTTGCCGGAGCCGGAGACACCGGTCACCGCCGTGAACACACCGAGCGGGAACTCGGCGGTCACCCCGCGCAGGTTGTGCCGGCTGACCGGGCCGACCTTCAACCGGTCACGGGGCGTACGGACTTCACGTTCCCGAGTGGGAGAGTCGGCGAAGAGGAAGCGCGCCGTCGCGGAATCCCCGACGCCCTCCAGCTTCGCCACCGGCCCGCTGTGCAGCACCCGCCCACCGTGCTCGCCCGCCCGCGGCCCCACGTCGACGAGCCAGTCCGCACCGCGTACGACATCGAGGTGATGCTCCACGACGAACACCGAGTTGCCCGCCGCCTTGAGTCGGTCGAGGACCGTGAGAAGGGCCTCCGTGTCCGCCGGGTGCAGGCCCGCCGACGGCTCGTCCAGGACGTACACGACGCCGAAGAGCCCGGACCGCAACTGCGTGGCCAGCCGCAGGCGTTGCAGTTCGCCCGCGGAGAGGGTGGGCGTGGCGCGGTCGAGACTCAGATAACCCAGGCCGAGTTCGACGACCGGGGCGATACGGGCCAACAGGTCCTCGGTGAGGACCCGCGCGGTCTCGCCGTCCGGGACCAGGGAATCGGCCAGGCCGGTCAGCGGCAGTGCGGCCAGGTCGGCGATCGTACGGGCCGCGAACGTCACCGCCAGGGCTTCCGGGCGCAGGCGCGTGCCGCCGCACGCCGGGCACGGTGTGCTCGTCAGGAAACGCTCGGCCCTGGCCCGCAGGGTCTGGCTCTTGGAGTCCGAGAAGGTCTTGAGGACATAGCGGCGGGCGCTCATGTACGTGCCCTGGTAGGGGCGTTGGATGCGGTCGGCGTCCCGGACCGGGTGGACGGTGACGACCGGCTGCTCGTCGGTGAAGAGGATCCACTCGCGCTCGGCGGCCGGCAGGTCGCGCCACGGCCGGTCCACGTCGTACCCGAGCGCGTCGAGGACGTCCCGCAGGTTCTTGCCCTGCCATGCGCCCGGCCACGCGGCGATCGCGCCCTCCCGGATCGACAGCGAGGGATCAGGGACCAGCAACTCCTCGGTCGTACCGTGGACTTGGCCCAGCCCATGGCAGGACGGGCAGGCACCCGCCGCCGTATTGGGGGAGAAGGCGTCGGAGTCCAGGCGCTCGGCGCCCTCCGGGTAGTCGCCCGCGCGGGAGAACAGCATGCGCAGGGAATTGGAGATGTTCGTGACCGTGCCGACCGACGAACGCGATGTCGGCGCCGAGCGGCGCTGTTGCAGGGACACCGCGGGCGGCAGGCCGGTGATGTCGGCGACCTTGGGCGCCCCGACCTGGTGGATCAGCCGTCGCGCGTACGGGGCCACCGACTCGAAGTACCGCCGCTGGGCCTCCGCGTAGATCGTCCCGAAGGCCAGCGAGGACTTCCCGGAGCCCGACACGCCCGTGAAGACGGCCAGCGTGTTGCGCGGGATGTCGACGTCCACGCCCTTGAGGTTGTGCTCCCGGGCGCCGCGTACGCGGACGTACGGGTCATGGGGGTCCTGGGGGGCGTGCATGCGGAACTCCAGAGGTGCGGGGGACAAACCCCACGATCCTAGGCCGTGACCAGACCCGCGACCCGGGCCAGCCTCCGGTAGGAGTCGAGCAGCGCCCCGCGGTCGTACGTGCTGGTCGTGACCAGGATCTCCTGCGCCCCTGTCTCCTTGAGCACCGTCTCCAGCTCGTGGGCCACCTGCTCCTCGGTGCCGACGATGTGCCCGGCGAGCCCGGACTCGTACAGATCGCGCTCCTTGGCCGTCATCGCCCGGCGCCCGATCTCCCCGGCCGGGGCCAGCGGCGGGAAGGTGCCGTGCGTGCGGGAGTGCGCCATGGCCCAGGCCTCGGGGAGGAGGATGCGGCGGGCGTTCTCCGGGGTGTCGGCCACGGCGACCGTGCCGGAGATCACGACATACGGCTCCCGCGCCCACGGGGAGGGCCGGAACAGGGCCCGGTAGCGGTCGGTGCCGCGCCGCATGCGGTCACGGCCGCGAAGGTCCCCGATCACCATCGGCAGACCCGCCCGGGCGGCGATCTCGGCGCCCTCACCCATCGCGAGCACGAACGGCGGCACGGTCAGGCACTCCGACGGCCGCGCGTGCACCCCCGTCGGGGACGTGCCCCGGAACCAGCCCAGCAGCTCCGTGAGCTGCCCCTCGAAGTCCTCGGCGACCTCCTTGTCCCGGCCCAGCGCCCTGCGCACCCCGTCCGTGAAGCCGACGGAGCGGCCCAGACCCATGTCGATCCGCCCGGGGAACAGCGACTCCAGCACCCCGAACTGCTCGGCCACGACCAGCGGTTGGTGGTTGGGCAGCATCACGCCGCCGGTACCGACCCGCATCCGCCGGGTGTCCGCCGCCACCGCCGCGGCCAGCACCGTCGGCGCCGACCCGGCGACTCCGGGCACGCTGTGGTGTTCCGACACCAGGAAGGAGCGGACACCCCCATACTGCCAATGACCAGCGATGATGGGGACGCCATGACAGAGATTGATCTGTACCTACGCAAGTCCGCACGCGACCGTGAAGGGGGCCGCGCGCTGACCTTCCGTGCCCAGGAGGCCCGGGGCCGACAGTGGGCCGATGACAACGGGTTCACGGTCCGGAAGGTCTGGAAGGACAACATCGGCGCCTGGTCCGACACGAACAGGCCAGACTTCGACAACGCCCTGGCCGCGCTGGCGGACGGGGAAGTCCACGCCCTTTGGTGCTACGCCGTGGACCGCTGGAGCCGTAAGGGCGCCGGGTCCGTCGTCCCCCTCCTGGACCGGGGCCGCCGCATCATCGCCGACTACGAGCGGCTGGACTCTGCGGAGCCGCGCGACCGCCGCGGCGATCGACGCTGCGGAGCAAGCGAAGGAGTACAGCGACCTCCTGTCGTACCGGGTAAAGGGGACGAAGCGTCATCAGCGTGAAGAGGGCGCCTGGGTCGGCCTGGTCCCGTTCGGGTACCGCATCGCTGACAAGCGCACGCGGAAGCTGGAGCACGTCCCCGCCCCGTGGCGAATCGTCCTGATGATCTTCCGGGCAGCGGCCAACGGCGTGTCCTCCCGGGGCATCGCGAAGCGCTTCAACCTGGCTGGCATCCCGTCGCCTTCGGGGAAGCAGTGGCGCGCCGGCATGGTCCAGAAGGTCATCCACCACCCGGTTTACGAGGGCCTCCAGGTGGAGGCTGCGGAGGGGAACTCCCGCGTCAGCCGTCCGTACCGCAACAAGCACGGGCAGAGGGTCAGCGTCCTGGCTGACGGCGTCCAGCCGGTCCCGCCGGAGCTGGTCCGCGCCGCCCGCCTCACGTTGACCGGCCGCCGGGTCATCGGTACCGGCGAGGGGAAGGCTACGCAGCTCCTGACCGGCCTGGTCCGCTGTGCCGGGTGCGGCGGCTCGATGTCGTCCACGGGGGAGTCGTACCGGTGTGGCCGTGTCGCGGCAGGCGCGCACTGTCCCGCGCCGGCCATGGCCCTGGTCGCAAAGCTGGACTCCTTCGTGACGGAGTCGTTCCTGGCCAGGCTCGACAGCGGCGACCCTGAAGACGAACTCCTGGGCATCGTCGCGAAGCGCTGGAACGCACTCTCCCGGCCAGGAGAGACGGAGGAGGTGAAGGAGGCCCTGGACGCCCTGAAGGAGGCTCAGGCCGCCCGTGAACGCCTTCTGAGGGACCGTCAGGCGGGCCTCTATGAAGGGGCGGACCTCCTCTTCTACGAACTCCACGACGAAGCGAAGCGGGACCTGGAGGCGGCCCAGGAGCGGGCCAGCGTTCACGCTGCCCACGTCGTGGACGTCAGCTTCCTTCTGGGCCATGCCTGGCTTCAGGAGACCTGGGACGCAGCGGACCTCCCCATGAGGCGGGACCTCCTCCGTCTCGCTGTCGCACGCGTCACCGTGCTGAAGGCTCCGCGACCCGGCGCACGGTTCGTCGGGGAGGAGCGCGTAACGGTGGAGTGGTTGGCGGAGGCGCCGGAGGTGACCCGGTGAGCGCTGAAGCGGTGACCGTTGACGAGATCGAGGCGCGCGCGTACCTCCACATGGAGATCCTGGAGCTACGGCGCCAGTCCCGCGCCCTCTGGCGCCGTCTGGCGAGAGGCGAGGACAACCCGAGGATTCGCGCCCGCTGGTCACCTGCAAGCTGTACGGCCAGCCGTTCCTCCAGCGCGGCAGGGGCCGCCGCACCATGTGCCCGTACGACGACGCCGACACGTTCTGTCAAGAGCTTCAGGACGAAGCGGAGGACGCGGAGCCCCGCCTGATGGCCACTCGCGCCGAAGCCGTGTGCCAGGGCCCTGACTGCGAGGAGCCCGTTCCCTACAAGGGCCGTGGCCATCCGCCGAAGTTCCACTCTGCCGCATGTAGGACCCGCGCCTACCGCTCGACCTCGAAGGGAGTCTGACCGTGAACGCTGCCACGCTGACCACGATCGTGAACGACCTCACCGCCGCTGGCTGGCACAACATGGCACTCCAGTTCGCGGGCCTTGCCGTGGGCCCGGACGGCTCGCTGCTCGTCTCGGCCAACGGCGAGGGCAGCGTGCTGCACCTGACGCCACCGGCCCGCTGACGACCCGACGACCGGGCAGTCACCCCGGCGTGGTCGGGGCGGGTGCCCGCGCTCACCCCGTGCGGTAGAGCGCCGTGACCAGTTCGATCGCGGCCTGGGTGGCGGGATGCGGGTCGTCGCGCCACCAGGCGAGCCGCACGGCGATGGGTTCGGCGTCGCGGAGCGGCCGGTAGACGACACCGGGCCGTGGGTACTGGTTGGCGGTGGACTCCGCGGTCATACCGATGCACCGGCCTGTGGAGATCACATTGAGCCAGTCGTCGATGTCGTGCGACTCCCGGGTCGCCGGGCGGGAATCGGGCGGCCACATGTCCGTGCTCGTGGTGCCGGTCCGCCGGTCGACCAGCAGCGTACGGTCGCTGAGGTCGGCCAGGCGGACCGAACGGCGCCTGGCCAGCGGGTCGTCGGCGGCCAGCGCGCACAGCCGGCGCTCCAGCCCCACGATGGCCGAGTCGAACCGGCGCTCGTCCAGCGCTCTGCGGACGACGGCGAGGTCACAGGCCCCCTCGGCCAGCCCGGCCGTGGCGGAGTTCGTGCGCACCAGCTGAACATCCGTGCCGGGGTGCGCGGCGCCCCAGCGGCGCTGGAAGTCCAGGGTGTGGCGGCCGAGCGCCGACCAGGCGTAACCGATCCGCAGCCGGACATGACCGGACGTGGCCTCCCGGACCAGGTCGTCCACCTCGCCGAGCACTCGCCGGGCGTGCGCGACCACGCGCAGACCGGTCACCGTCGGCGTCACCTCGCGGGAGGTCCGCCGCAACAGCCGTACCCCCAGGGCCCGTTCGAGCGAGGCCAGCGTGCGGGAGACGGCGGCCTGGGAGACGCCGAGCGCGATCGCGGCGTCGGTGAAACTTCCCTCGTCGACGATCGCGACGAGACAGCGCAACTGCCGGAGCTCCACATCCATGACTCCATCGTATAGATCGAGTGGCTGATGCATTTTGCGCAAGGACTGTACGGCCGCACGATCGGGGCATGAAGACAGCGACCGCACCTCGCACCGCCTCCGCACCTCGCATCATCACCTCCGCCCCGCCCGTCGCCCCGAAGTCCGGTGGAGCCGGCCTCGTCGGTGTGGCCACGATGGTCGGCAGCGGTGTCTCCAACCAGGTGGGTGCCGCGATCGGGTCCCTCGCCTTCCCGGTGCTCGGGCCCGTCGGAGTCGTCGCGGTGCGGCAGTACGTCGCCGCCTTCGTCCTGCTCGCCGTCGGACGCCCCGACCTGCGGACCTTCACGGCTCGGCAGTGGTGGCCGGTGCTGCTGCTGGCGGTGGTCTTCGGGACGATGAACCTGTCCCTCTACACGGCCATCGACCGCATCGGCCTCGGGCTGGCGGTGACCCTGGAGTTCCTCGGACCGCTCGTCATCGCCCTGGCCGCCTCGCGCCGCCGCGTGGACGCGTGCTGTGCGCTGATCGCCGCGGCGGGCGTCATCACCCTGATGCGTCCGCAGCCCTCCGCCGACTACCTCGGCATGGGCCTGGGCCTGCTGGCCGCCGCCTGCTGGGCCTCGTACATCCTGCTCAACCGCACCGTCGGCCGGCGCATCCCCGGAGCGCAGGGCTCGGCTGCCGCCGCCGCGGTCTCCGCCCTGCTGTTCCTGCCGGTCGGTGTCGTCCTCGTCGTCCGGCAGCCGCCGACCGTGGGGGCCCTCGGCTACGCCGTCGCCGCCGGTGTCCTCGCCTCGGCCGTGCCGTACCTCGCGGACATGTTCACCCTGCGCCGGGTGCCGGCCCAGGCGTTCGGGCTTTTCATGAGCGTCAACCCCGTCCTCGCCGCCCTGGCCGGCTGGATCATCCTCGGGCAGAACCTGGGCCTGACCGAGTGGGCCGCCATCGCCGCCGTCGTCGCGGCCAACTCGCTCAGCATCGTCTCGCGGCGCGCGTAGAGGTCCTGTCGGCGATACGCAGAACAAAATTGTTGACAATCCTGTTCGCCTAGATTTACGTTCGACACGCACTCACACAGGGAGGGCACCATGCCGAACGAAGCCCGTCCGGGCACCGGCGAACAGGCGAAACAGCTGGCGCTCACGCGGCTGCGGCAGGCGATTCTGCAGGGCGACATGGCACCGGCCCAGCGGCTGGTGGAGAACGAACTCGCCGAGCAGTTCGATGTGACACGGGCCAGCATCCGCGCCGCGCTGATCGATCTGGCCGCCGAGGGTCTGGTCGAGCGGATCCGCAACCGCGGCTCGCGGGTGCGGGTGGTGAGCGTCGAGGAGGCGGTCGCCATCACCGAGTGCCGCATGGCCCTCGAAGCGCTGTGCGCGGCCAAGGCGGCCGTCGAGGCGAGCGACGACCAACTGACCCAGCTCACCGAGATCGGTACGGCCATGTCCAAGGCCGTGGCCGACGGCGAGCCGGTGACGTACTCGGAGCACAACCAGCAACTGCACGCCCGGATCAGGGAGTTCTCCGGCCAGCAGGTGGCGGTGGAGCTGCTGGAGCGGCTCAACGCGCAGCTGGTGCGTCACCGTTTCCAGCTGGCGCTGCGGCCGGGACGGCCTCAGCAGTCCCTGAACGAGCACCTGGCCATGATCGAGGCGATCAGGTCCCGGGACCCGCAGGCGGCCGAAGCGGCCGTCCGCGCCCACCTCACGAGCGTGATCGACGCGCTGCGTGAATGACGCACCGCGCGCATGACGCTCCCGGGTGGGCCAGCCGGCCCGTCCACCACGGCGAGTGAGCCGAAGGGGCGCACAGGCCGCAAGCGCCCCGGACGTGAACCGAGCCTGAAAGAGGAGAGATTCACCCATGACGCACGGCACGGCGCCCGCTGCCCCACGGTCGACACTGGTTGTCACCGCGCACGCGGGGGACTTCGTGTGGCGGGCCGGCGGCGCCATCGCCCTGGCGGCCTCGCGCGGGGAGAAGATCACCATCGCGTGCCTGACCTTCGGGGAGCGCGGCGAGTCCGCCAAGGCGTGGCGCGAGGGCAGGAAGCTGGAGGAGATCAAGGCGATCCGCCGGGACGAGGCCGAGCGCGCCGCCGCCACCCTGGGCGCCGAGGTCCGCTTCTACGACGCCGGCGACTACCCCCTGGTCACCACCCCCGAGCTGACCGCCAGACTCGTCGAGGTCTTCCGCGAGACCCAGCCCGACGTCGTCCTCACCCACCCCGCCGAGGACCCCTACAACGGCGACCACCCCGCCGCCAACCGGATGGCACTCCAGGCCCGTGTCCTTGCCCAGGCCATCGGCTACCCCGGCCCGGGCGAGATCATCGGCGCCCCGCCCGTCTTCTACTTCGAGCCGCACCAGCCCGAGATGAGCGGCTTCAGGCCCGAAGTCCTCCTCGACATCACCGAGGTGTGGGCGACCAAGCGCAAGGCGATGGAGTGCCTCGCCGCCCAGCGGCACCTCTGGGACTACTACACCGACCTCGCCGTCCGCCGGGGCGTCCAGCTCAAGCGGAACGCGGGACCCAACCTGGGCCTCGCCCACAAGACCATGGCCGAGGCCTATATGCGCCCGTACCCGCAGATCACGAAGGAGCTGGCATGAGCGGCGTCATCGTCACCAACCCGCCGAAGGCCGGGGCCGAGGACGTCGAGGCCCTGTCCGGCCACGGCGTCGCCACCGTGCACGAGGCCCTCGGCCGCACCGGCCTCCTCGGCCCCGAACTGCGCCCCGTCCAGCAGGGCGCACGGATCGCCGGAACCGCCGTCACCGTACTCAGCTGGCCCGGCGACAACCTCATGATCCACGCGGCCGTGGAGCAGTGCGGCGAGGGCGACATCCTCGTCGTCACCACCACCTCGCCCTCCACGGACGGCATGTTCGGCGAGCTGTTCGCCACCGCCCTCCAACAGCGCGGCGTCCGCGGCCTGGTGATCAACGCGGGCATCCGCGACACCGCCGAACTGCGCGGCATGGGCTTCCCCGCCTGGGCGAAGGCCGTCTCCGCACAGGGCACCGTCAAGGCCACCGGCGGCTCCGTCAACGTGCCGGTCGCCATCGGCGGGCAGGTCATCCGCGCCGGTGACGTGATCCTCGCCGACGACGACGGCGTGATGTGCGTCCCGCGCGAGCGCACCGCCGAGGCCGTCAAGGCCGCCGAGGCACGCACGGCGAAGGAGGAGGCGACCCGCGCCGCCTTCATCGAGGGCCGACTCGGCCTGGACCGCTACGGGTTGCGCGAGACGCTGGTACGCCTGGGGGTGCGGTACCAGCCTTACGAGGACTACGTCCGGGGTGACACGTACGTCCGCGAGAAGGACGACTCATGACCCCGGAGGAGGGGCTCCGCTGCATGCTGATGCGCGGCGGCACCTCCAAGGGCGCCTACTTACTGGCCCGGGACCTCCCGGCCGACCCCGCGAACCGAGACGAACTGCTGCTGCGGATCATGGGCAGCCCCGACCCCCGGCAGATCGACGGCCTGGGCGGCGCGCACCCCCTGACCAGCAAGGTCGCCGTCGTCTCCCCGTCGGCCGACCCCCGGGCCGACGTCGACTACCTGTTCCTCCAAGTCGCCGTCGGCAAGCACGAGGTGACGGACCGGCAGAACTGCGGCAACATCCTGGCCGGCGTCGGCCCCTTCGCCGTGGAACGCGGCCTGGTCACGCCTCAGGACGGACACACCTCGGTACGCGTCCACATGGTCAACAGCGGCAACCTCGCCACCGCGACCTTCCCCACGCCCGACGGACGCGTCGACTACACCGGCTCGACCGGGATCTCCGGCGTGCCCGGCACCGCCGCGCCGGTGGTCATCGAGTTCGAGCGGGGCAGCGGTCCTCTGCTGCCCACCGGCAACGCCCGGGACACCGTCGCCGGTGTGCCGGTGACCTGCGTGGACAACGGCATGCCCACCGTGCTGATCGCCGCGTCGTCCCTCGACGTCACCGGCTACGAGGAGCCCACGGACCTGGAGAGGAACGTGTCCCTCCGCGAACGCCTCCAGGAGATACGGCTGGAGGCCGGACGGCTCATGGGCCTGGGTGACGTCGGCGGGACGACCGTGCCCAAGCTCAGCCTGCTCGCCCCGCCCGTGCACGGCGGCACCGTCATGACCCGCACCTTCATCCCGGTCCGCTGTCACACCGCCATCGGCGTCCTGGGCGCCGCCGGCGTCGCCGCCGGGCTGCGCGTCGTCGGCGGAGTCGGCCAGGGCGTGGCCCGCCTGCCGGACGAGGGGGACCGGATGCGCATCGAACACCCCACCGGATTCCTGGACATCGAGAGCGCCCTCGACCACGGAACCGACGGGACCACCCCCGTGGCCCGCCGTACGGCCGTCGTACGCACTGCCCGAAAGATCTTCGACGGCACGGTCTTCCCCCGGCCCGCCGAACCCGCACCACACCTGTGACCCCGGCCCGCCGAACCGCACCCCACCTTTGAGGAGTCGCTGATGGCCCCGCCGCTCGGCGACATCGCCCACCTCGGGCATGTCGAACTGCTCACCCCCGACCTCGACCACAGCCTGTGGTTCTTCACCGAGATCCTCGGCCTGACCGAGAACGGCCGCTCCGGCGACTCGGTCTACCTGCGGACCTGGGACGACTACGAGCACCACAGCCTCGTCCTCACCGCCCACTCGACCTCCGGCATCCGCCGCACCGCCCTGCGCGCCGCCGGCGAGGAAGCACTCCAACGCCGGGTGAGGGAACTGGAGAACACGGGCCACGCGGGCCGTTGGGTCAAGGACGAACCAGGCATCGGCCCGCTCTACGTCACCACCGATCCCGACGGCCACGAAGTCGCCCTGTACTGGGAGAGCGAGTGGTACCAGGCACCGCCCGACCTCAGGCCCGGCCTGAAGAACCAGCCCCAGGCCAAGCCCGGCCACGGCGTGGGCGTACGCCGCCTGGATCACGTCAACTTCCTCGCCGCCGACGTGCGGTCCAACGCCGAGTTCATCGAACACGGCCTCGGCGCCCGCCCCACCGAGCAGATCAGGCTCGACACCGGCAGGATCGCCGCCCGCTGGCTGACCTTCACCAACAAGTCGTACGACGTCGTCTACACCGAGGACTGGACCGGGTCCAACGGCCGCCTGCACCACATCGCGTTCGCCACGGACACCCGCGAGGACATCCTCCGCGCCGCCGATCTCTGCCTCGACCAGGGCGTGTTCATCGAGACCGGCCCGCACAAGCACGCCATCCAGCAGACGTTCTTCCTGTACGTCTACGAGCCGGGCGGCAACCGCATCGAGCTGTGCAACCCGCTCACCCGCCTGGTCCTCGCCCCCGACTGGCCCCTGATCACCTGGACCCAGGCCGAGCGCTCCAAGGGGCAGGCGTGGGGCCTGAAGACCATCGAGTCCTTCCACACGCACGGCACACCGCCGGTCGACTGAACCCTCTCGGCCCGTCCGCACGGTCAGAACCGTCAGATGACACGGTTCAATAGTCACTGTCAACAATTATGTCCTACATATTGCCGACAGCTTGGTTCCCGAGTACGGTCGCGGCCGTCCCTTCGCAGTTGTCCACGCTCAGCACGCCCACAGCCAGCAGGGAGCGATGAGACGGATGAGACTTCGAGACAGAGCAGGCGCCGCCTTCGCGCTCGCGGGCCTGATCGGCCTGGGGCTCAACTCCGCGGGCCCCGCGGGTGCCCGGGTGGACGGCTCGGCCTCCGCGAGTCCGCAGCGGCCGACGTCCACCGTGGTGAGCACCACCAACGGCAAGGTCCGCGGCGCCGACCGGACCGGCTACGACGAGTGGCTCGGCATCCCGTACGCCGCCGACCCGGCCGGCAAGCTGCGTTGGACCGCGCCGAAGCCCGCGCCGAAGTGGTCCGGGGTGCGCGACGCCACCCGGTTCGGTGACCGCTGCGCCCAGTCCTCCGGCTGGGACCCCGGCTACGAGCAGCCGATCGCCACCGAGGACTGCCTCTCCCTCAACGTGTACGTACCGGACGGCGCCAAGGGTCGCCTGCCCGTCCTCGTCTGGATCCACGGCGGCGGCTACTCCGGCGGCGCCGGGCAGGACACCAACCCGCGCCGGCTCGTGCGGCAGACGGGCTCGGTCGTCGTCACCGTCAACTACCGCCTGGGCCCGCTCGGTTTCCTGAACCTGCCCGAGCTGCGCGAGGAGAGCGCCGACGGTCCCGGCACCTATGGCCTGATGGACCAGCAGGCGGCGCTGCGCTGGGTCCGGTCGAACATCTCCCGCTTCGGTGGCGACCCGAAGAGCGTCGCCATCGCCGGCCAGTCCGCCGGAGGCGGCTCGGTCTGCGCCCAGCTGACCTCGCCCACCGCCAGGGGCCTGTTCGCTCGGGCCGTCATCATGAGCGGCAGCTGCGGCATTCAGTCCGCCGCCGCGGGCGAGACGCAGAGCCGCGCCTTCGTCGAGGAGATCGGCTGCGCCACCGCCCCGGACGTCCTGGTCTGCCTGCGCGCCAAGCCGGCCTCCGCGATCGTCGCCGCCCAGCAGAAGGCCGGCGTCCGGCCCTCCCTCGGCGGCGCCGCCTTCCCGACCGACCCCGCCGAAGCGGTACGGACGGGGAAGTTCACCCGCGTACCGGTGATGCTGGGTCAGACCAACAGTGAGCGGGGTCTGTCCACGTTCCAGAACTACGACTACACCGGCAACCCGATGACCGCCGCACAGTACGAGGCGGCCGTGAAGTCGGCCTACGGTGACGACGCCGACGCGGTGCTCGCCGAATACCCGCTCGGCGCCTACGACACTCCCGGCGAGGCATGGACCGACGCGCAGAACGGCTCCACCTCGTACGCACGCCAGCGGTTGATGGGCACGCTGTCGAAGTGGGTGCCGACGTACGCCTACGAGTTCGCCGAGAGCGACACCCCGCACTTCACCTCCATCCACCTGATCCAGCAGCGCAGCGAAGCGGCCCGCGGCTTCCCGTTCGGCGGCGCCATCCACGTCGACGACCTCGGCTACCTCTGGGACTACCTGGGCCAGACATTGCCGTACGACGACGACCAGCTCGAACTGGCCGAGCAGATGATCACCTACTGGGGCAGGTTCGCCGCGAAGGGCGACCCGAACGGCCCGCGCACGCCGAAGTGGCCGAAGTACAGCACGAGGACGGAGGAGTTGATGTCGCTGTCCGCCTGCGACACCGCACCGGCCGGCAACGAGGCACCGGCCCCGTGCTCGGAGGCCGGAGACGACTTCGGCACCGAGCACAACCTCGACTTCTGGACGGAGCTCGACTCCTGAGAGCGAACCTGTCGGCTCAGCCCATTTGATCCTGCGCCGAGAGGTGCTCGACGGTCACACCGGTCTCGGTGAACGTGCGGGTCACCGTGCCCGACGTATAGACCCACAGGATGCGCAACGGGGTGTTGCCGATATTCCTGAAGAGATGGGGGATCGGTGACGGAATGTAGGTGGTGTCGAACCGCTCCAGCTTTGTCGTCTCGCCGTCGACCCAGACCTCCGCCTCACCTTCGAGAACCGTTACGTGCTCGTCGCAGTTGTGCGAGTGCAGCGGCGCGCCGGAGCCCACCGGATACACACTCATCCCGCTCGTGATCCGGTTCTCCCCGCCCGCCGACGGCGTGGTGATCAGCGGTGTCGTCACGACGGAGCCGCCCCGGTCGAGCAGGGGCACGGACGCGACCTTGATGATCGTGGTCATCCGGATTTCCTCTCCAACTTCTCGTTCCCGGTGATGCGTTCTCGGTGACGTGTCGATCGACGTTAGGTCGCGGACCGGCGAATGGGTGCCCTCCGTCGTGCAGCTTTACCTTGCATTCCGGGAGGGGTGAGCTTCGGGCCCCCGGTTGTACCGTCGGCTGGCGTCGCACGGCGTCCCGTTCCGTGCCGGAAACGAGCCGGAAAGAAAAGGCAGGTATCGGCCAGATGAGGCTCCCCGTTCTCAGCGATGAGGAAATGAATCCGCGGCAGCGGGAACTCGCTGCCCGTATCGCCGGCCGCCGCGGAGCCGTCCGCGGCCCGTTCCGGGTCTGGCTGCACAGTCCGGAGATGTGCGAACGGGCCGAGTCCCTCGGTGCCTTCGCCCGCTTCGACTGCGACCTCCCCAAGCATCTGCGCGAGCTGACGCTGCTGATGGCCGCCCGGAACTGGGACGCCCAGTACTCCTGGAACGCGCATGTGCACCAGGCGATCGAGGCCGGCATCCCGGAGGCCGCCGTCAAGGCCATCGCCGAGAAGCGGGAGGCGGTGTTCGAGGACGAGGTGGATCAGGCCTTCTACCACTTCTGCCGCGAGGTACTGGAGCAGCACTTCGTCTCCGACGCCACCTTCACCCGCGCCCTCGGCCACTTCGGGCCGAAGGGGCTGGTCGACACAATCGGCGCCCTCGGCAACTTCACCATGCTCGGCATGTGCCTGAACACCTTCCAGGTCGACCTCCAGCCCGACCGGGAGCCCCCCTTCCCGGACATCCGCGGCTTCGAGCACGTCGCCCCCGACCCCGACGACACCGACCGGACGCGGTCGTGACCCGCCTCACCGACCGGAGCACGCAGGGAGGTTCCGCCGTGACCCCCAGGACACCGGCCAGGCCCACGGCCGACGGCGGTGCCGCCCCTTCACCCGGGGCCGTCCTCCGCCTCCGAGGCGTCACCAAGAGCTTCGGCGGGGCGGCCGCGCTGAAACAGGCGGACCTGGATGTGAAGCCGGGCGAGATCCACGCGCTGATGGGCATGAACGGGGCCGGCAAGTCGACCCTCGTCCACGTCCTCGCCGGGGTCCACCAGGCCGACGAGGGCAGGATCGAACTCGACGGCCGCACCCACGGGTCCCTGACGATGCGCCAGGCCCGCCGCCTCGGGGTCTCGTTCGTGCCGCAGCGCCGCGAACTCGTCATGGGCCTCACCGTCGCCGAGAACATCCTGCTGGGCGACCTGCCGCTGAGGCACGGCCGGGTCAGCTGGCAGGCTGTGCGCGCCGAGGCCCGCACAGCTCTCGACGACCTGGGCATCGCGCTCGACGTGGACCAGCCGGCCGGGGCGCTGACCGTGGCCGAGCAGACCATGGTCGAGGTCGCCCGCGAGGTGCGCCGCGGCGGCCGGGTGCTCATCCTCGACGAGCCGACCGCGTGCCTGGGGGCCGAGGCCGCACAGCAGGTCAAGACGCTCGTGCGCCGGCTGCGGGACGAGGGCATCGCGATCATCTACATCTCGCACTACATCGACGAGGTGCTGGAGGTCGCCGACCGGGTCACCGTGATGCGCGACGGACGCATCGTGCACACCGCCCCCACCCGCGAACTCGACGGGCCCGTCCTGGTCCGCCACATGGTCGGCCGTGACGTGGTCTCCCGGCGCCCCACCCGCCCGGCGCCCAAGGACGAGATCGGCCTTCAGGCCCGGGGCCTGAGCCGGGGCCGCTTCATCCGTGACTTCAGCGTCGAGGTGCGCAAGGGCGAGGTGGTCGGTGTGCTGGGGGCCGCCGGCGACGCCCAGTCCTTCCTCTTCGACGTGCTCTCCGGCAGGGTCCGGCCCGACGCCGGGGAACTGCGTGTCGAGGGCCGCCGGGTGCCGCTCGGCCGGGTGCGCCACTCGCTGCGCAGCGGGCTGCGCTGCGTCACCGGTGACCGCCGCAACCTCGGCGTCGTCCCGGCGCTGTCCGTCGACGAGAACCTGATGCTCGCGCGCGACCGCTTCGCCCGCCTGCGGCTGCACCGCGAATCCGCGCTGGCCCGCCGCGCCGCCCCGCTCCGCGGGGCGTACGGCGTGGTCACCCTCTCGCGCAACCCGGCGGTCAGCACGCTGTCGGGCGGCAACCAGCAGAAGGTCCTCCTCGCCAAGTGGCTGGAGACCTCGCCCACGGCCGTCTTCCTCGAAGACCCCACCAACGGGGTCGACGTGGCCGCCATCGCCGACATCCACTCCATCATCGACGACCTTGCGAGCCGGGGTGTGGCGGTCCTGCTCGCCTCCTCGTCCGCCGAGGAGGTCATGCGCCTGGCCGACCGCGCGGTGGTCGTCCGCTCCGGCCGCATCGTGGCCGAGCACGCCATCGCCGCCATCACGAGCGACGAACTCGTCGCGACCGCTCTGGGAGGTAATCGCTCATGAGCCTCAAAACCGCACCCGAGGCCCCGCATCCGGTCGACTCGCCGCCGCGGGAGAAGACACGGAGCGGACTGCCGGCGAGCCTGCGGCGCATCCCGCACCTCGGACTGCTCAGCGTGCTGGTCCTGGTGGCGGTCATCGCCGGTACCCAGAGCGACGCGTTCCTCACCAGTGACAACCTCATCAACGTCCTGCGCCAGGTGAGCATCGTCGCCGTACTCGGCGCCGCCCTGACCCTGGTGATGACCGCGGGCGGCATGGACTTCTCGATGGGCAGCAACGTCGCCGTCGTCACCGCCTTCGCCGCGCAGCTCATTCACGGGGGCACGCCCGTCACGGTCACGATCCTCGCCTCGACCGTGCTCTCGACCGCGATAGGCCTGGTCAACGGGCTCATCGTCACCTACACCAACGTGGCGCCCTTCGTGGTGACCCTGGCGACCGCCACCATCCTGGACGGTGTCGCGCTCGTCGTCCTCGACGGTACGACCGTGTCGATCGGCGACTCGCTGTCCGGCCTGGGCACCGGATACACCCTCGGCCTGCCCAACCTGACCCTGGTCGCGCTCGTCGTCCTCGTACTGACCGGTCTGGTCATGAAGTACACGACGTTCGGCCGCGACGTCTTCGCGATCGGCGGCAACGAGCACGTCGCCCGCCTCAGCGGCATCGCCGTCAACCGCAACAAGCTGGTGCTGTACGCGGCCGCGGGCACCCTGTCCGGACTCGCCGGCGTCATGCTGCTCTCCCGGCTGGCGGCGAGCAGCCCCGGCACGGGCGGCCTCCTGCTGCAGCTGAACGCCGTGGCGGCGGTCGTCATCGGCGGTACGGCACTGGCGGGCGGCCACGGCACGATCGTCGGCACGGCCTTCGGTGTCCTGCTGCTCGGTGTCGTCGCCAACTCCCTGAACCTGCTGCAGATCTCCTCCTTCTACCAGCCCGTGTCGGTCGGCACCGTGCTCGTGATCGCGGCCGTCGCCAACCAGATCCAGAAGTCCCGCCACAGTCACGCGCATTGACGCCCGGCACGTCCCCGACCTCCCCCACAGGCTTCGACGGCCGAGGGCGCCCGGTGATCCCGCGAGAGCCGCCCGGCCCACCCCAACACCCTCCATGCGACCGTCCCGCGCCGCGTCTCCGTGCGCCCGGGTCAGGCGCGTGTCCGACAGGAAAGGCACCACCATGAGAATCACTCACCGACACCGCCGAGCCCTCCTCGCCGCCGCCCTCGGCACCGGGCTGCTGCTCACCGGCTGCGGAAACGACAGCGCCACGGTGGGTGCCGACGGCGACGCCAAATACACCATCGGCTTCGTGAACGGCAGCAACACCGAGTTCCACACCTGTCTGCAGAATTCCATCGAGCTGAAGGCGAAGGAGCTGGGCGTCGAGCTCTACACGGCCAACTCCGCGCAGGACGCGGGCAAGGAACTGTCCAACATCGAGGACATGATCTCCCGCAACGTCGACGCGGTCATCGTGCAGACGGTCAACGTGGACGCCCTGGAGGCGGACATCGCCAAGGCCAAGGCCGCCGACGTGCCGATCTTCCTGACCTCGGTCCTCCTCGACGACATGGCGGACGTGCTCGGCGCCTCGGTCGTGCCGCTCGCCGACGTCGGCAAGATGGACGCCCAACTGGTCGCCGACGACGCCAAGGGCACGGACGTCAACGTCGGCGTCATCGCTGGCGCCCCCGGGGCAGCCTCCGACGTCCTGGTGGGCGGCTTCACCGACAACCTCCCCGACAACGCCGAGGTCGTCGCGAACCAGCCGGGCATGTTCAACACGGCCAAGGCGCAGGAGGTGGCCGAGAACATGATCCAGTCCCACCCCGACCTGGACTACGTCTTCGTCGCCAACGAGGAGATGGCCTTCGGCGCGCTCAACGCCTTCAAGGCGGCCAAGGCCGACGTCAAGATCGTGACCAACAACGGCACCGAGCGCGGCGTCGAGGCCGTCAAGGACGGCAGCTTCCTCGGCACGGTCTCCAACCCGGCGGCGGAAACCGGGGCCAACGCCCTGGACAGCACCGTCAAGCTGCTCGACGGCGACCAGGGCACCGAGAAGATCACGCGCACACCGCTGCATCTGGTGACCGCCGGCACCGCGGACGAGGCCCCGGCGTACTGCGCCGAGTAAGCAACGCACTCCGTACAGCCGGCGTCAGAGCCACCTGCCGCCAGAGGTCTTGAGAGGAACCATGGACCGACTTCTCCTCATGCACAGCTTCGTCACCGTCGCGCAGGTCGGCAGCTTCAGCGGAGCCGCCAAGAAGCTGGGCTCGTCCGGCTCGCTGGTGTCCCGCCATGTCGCCGAGCTCGAACGGCAGGTCGGCGTCCGTCTCGTCAACCGCACGGCCCGGTCGGTGAGCCTGACCGAACCGGGCCAGCGGTACGCGGAGTTCGCCGCGCGCATCCTGGAGGAGATCGAGGCCGAGGACGCCGGCATCGCCCAACTGCACGACCGGGCGGAAGGAACGCTCAGCATTATCTGCCCCAAGTGGATAGGCAGTCTGGATCTGGGAGACGCCATCGCCGCGTTTTCCGCGGAACATCCAAGAATCCAGGTCCGCTTCGAACTCGGCGGAATGTCCGACCGCACCTACGATTTCCTCGACAGCGGATTCGACGTCGCCTTCCACACCCGCGACCTGCGGGACTCCAGCGTCCGCCTCAAGAAGATCGCCTCGCTGCCGTTCGTGCTGTGCGCGTCGAAGGAGTACCTGGACCGGGTCGGGCCGCTCACCGAACCGAACGGCCTCGCGCACCACGACTGCCTCGTCCACGTCAACGACCCGGTGTGGCGCATCGGCCACGGACACGCCTCCACCCTGCACAAGATCCGCAACGTGGCGTTCTCGTCCAACTCCTACATCGCCATCCAGAAAGCGGCCGTGCACGGACGCGGCATCGCCCTACTGCCCCAGCGGCCGGCGTACGACGACCTCATGTCCGGCGCGCTGAAGGTCCTGCTGCCCGAACTGGCCGTGCCGGACCGCCCCTTGTTCGCGATCTACGGTCCCGGCCAGGCCACACCCCGCAAGATCAGCGTATTCCTGGACTTCCTCACCAATTGGTTCTCGCGGAATCCCATCCCCACCATCCAGCCGTAACCGTAACCGTAACCGTAACCGTAACCGTAGCCGCAATCCGCAATCCGCGATCCGCGATCCGCAAGAAACGATTGCACATCCCGTCGAGCCCGGGCCATTGAGGTTCGGCGATCGAGAAATCTACGCTCACAGGCGATCCGCGAAGCGAGGAATCCATGGGAATCCAGAGAATCGAATCGGTCACCTACAGCATCGACGACCTCGACGAATGCGTCCGGTTCTACGACGACTTCGGACTGTTCCCGCTGGAGAGGACCGACGAGCACGCGGTGTTCGAGACACTCACCGGGCAGACCCTCCACCTGGACACCCGCCCGGATCCGCGGTTGCCGCCGCCGGTGGAGGCCGGTCCCACCCTGCGCGAGGTGGTGTGGGGCGTCGACAACCCGCAGGAACTGGAGCAGTTGGTGACGGCGGCGGGCCGCGACCGCACGGTCCGCGAGAGCGCCGACGGCGTTCACCACACCGTGGACGAGACCGGCTTCGGGGTCGGCTTCACCCTCGCCCGCCCGAAGCCCGCGAAGGTCACGCCCCGGCCGGCCAACGCACTCGGCAACGTCGACCGCTGGAACACCGCCCTGGAACCGATCACCCGGGTACGGCCGCTGCGCATGTGCCATGTGGCCCTCAACATCCGCAAGGAGGGACGCGAGGGCGCCGTCGGGTTCTACGTGGAGCGCCTCGGCTTCCGGCCCACCGACATCGTCGAACCCATGGGCGTCTTCCTGCAGGCACCGGACGACGACGACCAGCACACCATGCTGCTGTGCCACCGCCCCGACCGGGCCGGTGTCAACCACATCGCGTACGAGGTCCCCGGCTTCGACGACGTGGTGGAGGGCGGCAACTACATGATCGACCACGGTTGGCGGGAGGCCCGCAAGCTCGGCCGCCACACTATCGGCTCCAACGTCTTCCGCTTCCTGCACGCCCCGAGCGGAGGGCGCGTCGAGTACGCCGCCGACATGGACCGCGTCGACGACACCTACGAGACCCGCGTCCACGAGACCACCCCGCCCCACCACATCTGGGCGCTGCGCACCAACCGCGACCAGGAAGCCCCCGCATCCTGACCCCTTGAGAGGGCACCCACTCATGACCACCGACCACGGCCACCCCGCCGTCCGCATGTACATCGCGGGCGAGTGGTGCCAGGGCGGCACCGGATGTACCGCCCCGATCGTGAACCCGGCCACCGAGGAGACGATCGGAGAGGTACCGCTCGCCACCCCCGCCGACCTGGACCGCGCCCTCGGCGCGGCCGCCGAGGGCTTCAGGACCTGGCGCGACACCCCCATGGCCAGGCGCACCGCAGTCCTGCACACCGCCGCCGAGCTGCTCACCGAACGCGCCGCCGAGGTCGGCCGGACCATGACCCGGGAGCAGGGCAAACCCCTCGCGGAGGCCACCGGAGAGGCCCGCCGCGTCGCGGACACCCTGCGCTGGCATGCCGACGACGCCCGCCGCGCGTACGGCCGGATCATCCCCTCCGCCCCCGGCACCCTGCTCTCCGTACGCCGCGAACCCATCGGTCCCGTCGCCGCGTTCGTGCCCTGGAACTTCCCCGCGGGCGGCCCGATGCGCAAGATCTCCTCGGCCCTGTCCGCCGGCTGCTCGATCGTCATCAAGGCCTCGGAGGAGACCCCCGCCACCGCCTGTGCCCTCGTGCGCTGCTTCGTGGACGCCGGTCTCCCCGCCGGAGTGCTCAACCTCGTCTTCGGTGAACCGGCCGAGGTCTCCGCCCACTTGATCGCCTCCCCGGTCACCCGCCTCGTCGCCTTCACCGGCTCGGTCCCCGTGGGCAAGCTCCTCGCCGCCGAGGCCGGCAAGGTCATGAAGCCCTCCCTGATGGAACTGGGCGGCCATGCCCCGGTGATCGTGTGCGCGGACGCCGCCCCGGCCGTGGCCGCCCGCCGCGCCGCGCAGGCCAAGTTCGTCAACGCCGGGCAGGTGTGCACCTCGCCGAGCCGGTTCCTGGTGCACGAGAGCCTCGTCGAGGACTTCACCGCCGCGTTCGTGCAGGCTGCCGAGGCCGTGGTCGTCGGTGACGGTCTGGCGGAGGGCACGACCATGGGGCCGCTCGCCAACGAGCGCCGCCTGAAGGCCATGGAGCGCCTGACCGCCGACGCCGTGAGCCGGGGCGCCAAGGTGCTCACCGGCGGCGAACGCCCGGACCGCGCCGGGTACTTCTTCGCGCCGACCGTCCTTACCGACGTACCGGCGGACGCCGAGCTGATGCACGAGGAGCCGTTCGGGCCGATCGCCCCCATCGTCCCCTTCACCGACCTCGACGAGGCCCTCGCGACCGCCAACGGACTGCCGTACGGCCTCGCCGCCTACGCCTTCACCGAGTCCGCCGCCACCGCCGAACGCCTCGCGGGCGGGCTGGAGGCCGGGATCCTGTCCCTCAACCACTGCGGCGGCTCCGTCAGCGAGGCACCCTCCGGCGGCGTCAAGGACAGCGGCTACGGCAGGGAGGGCGGGCCGGAGGCGCTGGACGCCTACCTGGTCACCAAGCGGGTCTCCCATCTGCTGACGGCGGGCTGAGGCGGATGAGGTACACCCGTGTCTCGGTCGGCGGCAGGGCGATGTGGGGCCGCGTGGGGTGGGCGGACATCGAGTTGCTGTCCGACTCCCCACTGGACGGCGACCCGACCGTCGTCGGCACGGTGCCGCGCGCCACCGCCACCTGGCTGCCCGTCGTCGTCCCGCCCGTGTTCTACGCCGTCGGCATGAACTACCGGCGCCACATCGAGCACGCACGCGCCGAGGTCCCCACCCGCCCCGAAGTGGGATACAGAGCCAACAACGCGCTCGCCGGCCACCGTTCACCGATCGTCAGACCACGAGAGGTGGAGGGCCGCTTCGAGGCCGAGCCGGAACTCGTCGCCGTCATCGGCCGCACCCTGCGCCACGCCACGTACGAGGAGGCGCGCAAGTCCGTCTTCGGCTGGACCATCGGCAACGACGTCAGCGCCCGCACCTGGCAGCACCAGGACCGCAGCTTCTGGCGCAGCAAGAACAGCGACACGTTCAAGCCGATGGGCCCCTGGATCGAGACCGACGTCGACGCCCTGGCCCAGACGACCACGCTCCGCGTCAACGGCGAGGTCCGTGCCGCCTTCGCGACCGGCGACATGGTCTTCGACCCCTTCGACCACATCGTCGAGATCACCAAGCACATCACCATGCACCCCGGCGACGTCCTGTGGATGGGCGCGGAGTCCACCTGCCAGATCGAGGCGGGCGACACCGTGGACATCGAGATCAGCGGCATCGGCGTGCTGTCCAACCCCGTACATCTCGAAGGGAACCACGCATGAGCAGGGAACCCCGCTACATCCACCACGTCAACTTCCCCACCACGGACCCCGACCGCACCGCCGAGTGGTACACGAAGGTCTTCGGGATGAAGAGGATCATGCCCAAGTCGAACACACGCGTGGTGCTGATGACCCGCGGCAACTTCGACCTCCACTTCACCCCGGTCGAGGAGATGGAGCGGATGGCGCCCTACCACTTCGCCGTCGAGGTCGACGACTGGGACGAGTTCCTCGCCCACCTCAAGGACCTGGGCATCCGGCACACCCGGCCGATCGAACGCCCCGAGAACCAGTCCAAGTTCTGCTACATCCACGACCCCGACCACACCATGATCGAGCTGGTCTACCACGGCAAGCGCCCCAACTGACCTGCCCTCGCGAGGAGTTGCTCCCATGCCCATCGCCGACTCCGACGGCACCTCCATCTACTACGAACGCCACGGCAGCGGCGCGGCGATCCTCTTCGTGCACGGCTCCGGGGGCCACCACGCCGCCTGGTGGCAGCAAGTGGCCGCACTCCGCGAGGAGTTCACGGTCGTCACCGTGGATCTGCGAGGCTTCGGCAAGTCCGATTCTTCGATGTCCGAGTTCGACGGACAGGACTTCCCCGGCGACGTCGTCGCCGTCCTGGACGCCGAGGACCTCACCGACGTCATGCTCGTCGGCCAGTCCATCGGCGCCGTCGCCGCGCTCCGCGCCGGTCTGCTCCGCCCGGACCGGGTCGGCTCCGTCGTCCTCGGCCACTCCCTCGGCGGCGTCAGCCACCCCGAGCTGAAGGAACTGGCCGCCGCCGACCGCGCCGAGGCGGTCAGGCTCCCCGTCATCGACCGCCTGCTCACCCAGCGGTTCCAGCGGGAGCGCGCCGACCTCACCTTCCTCTTCCAGCAGATGGGCACCTTCAACGTCGCGAAGATGGCCGACCTGCGCAACCTCGACACCAACGGCCCGTCCCTGGAGGACATCCGGAAGTCGGGCGTCACAGTCGCCTTCCTGGCCGGTGAGAAGGACGCGGTGCTCGGCGTGAAGACCGTGACCCGCGCCCACGAACTGCTGCCCGGCTCGCACCTGGAGATCGTCCCGGACGCCCCGCACTCCATGTACTGGGAGGCGCCGGAGAAGTACAACGCGGCCGTCGCCCGCCTGCGCCGCACCCTCACCGCACCGAAGGAAGCCGCATGAGCTCCGCCCCGAAATGCCGCATGAGCCCCGCCCTGAAGGAAGCCGTATGAGCAGCCTCACCCTCGACGCCGCCGAAGAGATCGTCGACGCCGTCTTCAAGCGCGCCCAGTCCGTCGGCAAGGCGGTGAGCGTCGCGGTGGTGGACGCCGGCGGCTTCCCCGTCGCCATCCGCCGCTCGGACGGCGCCCGCCCCCTCACCCCGGACATCGCCCGCGCCAAGGCGTACACCGCAGCCGTGATGCAACGCCCGGGCAAGATGCTGAAGAAGTGGCAGGAGAGCCAGCCCGTCTTCTTCTCCCAGCTCTCCCAACTCCCCGGCGCCGCCCTGCCGATCATGGCCACCGAGGGAAGCATCACCCTCAAGAAGGACGGCGAGATCCTCGGCGGCCTTGGCGTCGCCGGCGGTACCGCCGACGAGGACCAGCAGATCGCCGACGACGTCCTCGCCTCCCTCGGCTACGAGCTGGAGTTCGCCGCCTGGGGCGTCGCGGGAAGCCCGGCCGCATCCGGAAAGGACTGACCACCATGGCGGACACGTTCAACTACCGCATCGACCACCACGGCAGCCTGGTCCGCCCCGCAGGCCTGTCACTCGACGAACCGGAAGCGGTGGAGGGTGCGGTGCGTGACACGGTCGTGTACCAGCGCAAGCTGCGCTCCACGGTGGTCACCGACGGAGACTTCCCCCGTGAGGACTTCCGCAGCACGGTCCTTGACGCTGTGTCAGGTTTCCGGCGTACGGGCGAGACCGTGGGCGGCCTGACCCGCTGGGTGGCGGAGTCCCTGCCCAAGGCGGGCGGCCCACTGCTGGCCGACTGGGCAGCGCGCCTCGCCGAGCAGACCGTCATCGCCCCCAAGGCGTCCCTGCCGTCCCCGGCCTACCTGGCCGCCACCACCTTCGAGCCGGGCCTCGGACCCGCCTCGGCCCGTGAACTCGGCGAAGCCCTGGCGGAGATCATTCACGCGGAGATCGAGCTGCTGGTCTCCCGCGGGGTCCGCCTGATCCAGCTGAACAACCCCCTCCTGCTCGACTGGGCCGACGACGGAGCGCTCTCCTTCGAAGACGCGCTCGCCGTCGAGGCTCTGGCCGTACGGCTGGACGAGCGCCCACAGGGCGTCCGCATCGGTGTCTGCCCCGGCTGGACGGCGCCCGCCACCGTGGACCTCGCGCGTGTGGAGAAGCTCTACGCCGCCGTCCCGGCCGACCGCTGGGTCCTGCCGTACGACCAGGGCACCGACGCCGAACTCGACCTGCTCAGGGCGCTGCCCGAGGACCGTGACGTGTGCCTGGGCGTGGTGGACGCGACCGTGCCCGCACTTGAGGACATCGACACGGTGCTGGCTCGCGTCGACGCCGGCGCCGAACTCAAGGACATCGAGGACATGGCCCTGTCGCCCTCCCGCGGCTTCGCCGACTCGGCGGCACGGCCGCTGCTGAGCGCCGAGGATCAGCGCCGCAAGCTCGTGCTGGTGGAGACACTGGCACGGTACTGCTGGGGCAACGAGTTCTGATCCGCGGTGAACGGCCGCCGGGGAGCAACATGTCAGGGGCTTCCCGGCGGCGCCCAAAGGGGCGCGGGGCTGTATCGACATGCGGCTCCGCCGCGCGGGCGCGACCAGCCACAGTCGACCCGCGCCCGCCGACGGACACAAACCCGGCAGACGCTAAAGCACTTCGCCAAAGGTCACCGTGCGCTCGGTCAGTAGCGGTCGCACGGTCCTCACGATCAGCTCGTCGAAGTAGTCGGCGGCCGCATGGGCCTCGAACCCCGCCCGGTCCGCATACACCTCGTACAGCACGAACCCACCCGCCCGGTCCGCCTCCGCGTGCACCTCGTACGCCAGGTTCGCCGGTTCGGCACGGGTGTGCTCACGCACCTTCAGCAGCGCGGCGCGCACGGTGGCCTCGTCGGCGGGCTCGCAGCGGTAGTGGGCGACGACTGCGTAGGCCATGGCTGTTCCTCCTCGGTTCCGGTCTGCCGGATCATCCCTCCGGCCCGCCGATTCCAGCACGGTTCATGCGCCCGCCGACCCGCACGCGGCGCAAGCAATGCCTGCCCCCGCGGGGCTGGTGGCCCCGCCCCGGCATGGTGTGTTGTCGCATCCGGCCCGCACGGCCGCTCCTGTGCAGCCCGCGGAACCCGCACCGCGGCGGACGAAGGAAGTGATCTTCATGCGAACCCTGGAAGCCCTCTCGGGAGGGGAATGGGTGACGACCGGCAAGTGGATCGACGTCCACGACCCGGCCGACGTCCGCGCTCCGATCGCCCGCATCCCCGCCCTCGCCGCCAAGGACGTCACCCGGGCCTACGACCACGCCGAGCGCGGCTTCGCCGTATGGAAGCGCACCAGCCCCTTCGAGCGGGCCCGGATCATGACCGAGGCCGCCCGGCTGATCCGTGAGCGGCTCGACGAGATCGCCGCCGACGTCACCGCGGAGAACGGCAAGACCCTGGCCGAGGCCCGCGGCGAGACCGGCAAGGCCGCCGACTTCCTCGACTACTACGCGGGCCTGGCCCGCCAGGGTTACGGCACGCTGCTGCACGACGCCCGCCCGGACACCCGTACGCACACCCAGCGGGAGCCGATCGGCGTGATCCTCGTGATCAGCCCGTGGAACGACCCGCTGATCACCCCGGCCCGCAAGCTCTCCCCGCTGCTCGCGGCGGGCAACGCGGCCGTGTTCAAGCCGGCCACCGAAACCCCGCTGTCCGGGCTGCACTTCGCCCGCGCCCTGCACGACGCGGGCCTGCCTGCCGGGGTCCTGAACGTGGTGACGGGCCGTACGGCTGAGATCGAGGAGGCGCTCCTCGACGACCGGCGGATCGCGGGCGTCACCTTCACCGGCTCCAACGAGGTCGGCGGCCGTATCCGGCGCCGCCTCGCCGACCGCAACGTCCGCTTCCAGGGCGAACTCGGCGGCAAGAACGCCTCTGTCGTCCTCGCCGACGCCGACCTGCCGGCCGCCGCGAAGGCCGTCGTCGCCGCCTCCTTCGGCCAGGCCGGGCAGCGGTGCACCGCCACCAGCCGGGTCGTCGTGGAGCGGCCGGTGTACGCGGAGTTCAACCGGCTCCTGGTCGCCGAGGTCGAGGCCCTGACGATCGGCCCCGGCAGCGACCCGGCGACCACCCTGTGCCCGCTGTCCAGCCCCAGGCACCGTGACACGGTCCTGGCCGACATCGACCGTGCGATCGAGCAGGGCGCCACCGTCCTCACCGGGGGAGCGGCGGACACCGAGGGCGACCGCACGCACGGCTGCTACGTGCTGCCGACCGTGCTCGCCGACGTCACCCCCGCGGCGGCGATCTGGCGCGAGGAGGTCTTCGGGCCGGTCCTGGCCGTCCGCGCGGTCGACGGCTTCGCACAGGCCGTCGAGGCGGTCAACGACTCCGAGTTCGGGCTCGCCGCCGCCGTCTTCACGCGTTCCCTGAAGAACGCCCACCGCTTCGCCGACGAGGCCGAGTGCGGGCAGATCGCGGTGAACACCACCACGACCGGCTGGGACGTCCACCTGCCCTTCGGCGGGTTCCGCGACTCCGGCACCGCCTACAAGGAGCAGGGCGACGAGGTTCTGCGCTTCTCCACCCGCGTCAAGACCGTGGCGATCCACTTCGGTGCCTGACGGGCTGACAGGCTGACAGAGAGGAGGTCACCGATGGCTGACGAGACGATCGGCGTCGTCGGCGCCGGCATCGTGGGCCTGGCCACCGCCCGTGAGATCGCCCTGCGCCGCCCCGGCACCCGCGTGATCGTGCTGGACAAGGAGCGCGAGGTCGCCGTCCACCAGACCGGGCACAACTCGGGCGTCGTCCACGCCGGGATCTACTACACGCCCGGCAGCCTCAAGGCCCGCCTGTGCACCAAGGGCATGGCGATGCTCCGCGAGTACTGCCAGGACCGGCAGTTGCCGTACGACGAGTGCGGCAAGCTCGTCGTCGCGGTCACCGGCGACGAAGTGCCGCGCATGGAGGCGCTGTACGCCAAGTCCCTGGAGAACAAGGTGCCCGGCGTCCGCAGGGTGTCGGAGGCCGAGATCCGTGAGATCGAGCCCCACGCCATGGGAAAGGCGGCCATCCACTCCCCGCGCACCGCCATCACCGACTACACCGCGATCGCCCGTTCCTTCGCCCAGGACATCGAGGAGTCCGGCGGCGAGGTGCGCCTCGGCTTCCCGGTCACCCGCCTGACCAGGCTGACGGGAGGCGGCATCGAGGTCGCCTCCCCGGCCGGGACCCTCCGAGTGGACCGGCTCGTGCTCTGCGCGGGCCTGCAGAGCGACAGCGTCGCCCGGCTCGCGGGCGACGGTGACGACCCCCGGATCGTCCCGTTCCGCGGCGAGTACATGACCGTGTCACGGGAGAAGTCCCCCATGGTGCGAGGGCTCATCTATCCCGTGCCCGACCCCCGTTACCCCTTCCTCGGCGTGCACTTCACCCGCCGCGTGAACGGAGAGGTGGAGGTCGGACCCAACGCGGTCCTCGCCTTCTCCCGCGAGGGCTACCGGCTGGGCGACATCGACCTGCGCGAACTGAGGCGCATCGCGGCCTTCCCCGGCATGTGGCACCTCGCGCGGCAGCACTGGCGCACCGGCATCAAGGAGATGCGCGGCTCGCTGTCCGTCAGGGCCTATATGAAGGCCGCCATGGCGTACGTCCCCGGCATCCACGCCCGTGACGTCGTACGCGGGGGAGCCGGCGTACGGGCCCAGGCGCTCGGCCGGGACGGTTCGCTCGTGGACGACTTCGCCATCCACCGGATCGGCGCCGTCACCGCCGTACGCAACGCGCCCTCGCCCGCCGCGACCTCCTCCATGGCGATCGCGGAGCACATCGTCGACAGCGTCTTCGACGACTCCCGCGCAACGTGAGATTGCCCTGCGTACAGCGGACTTCCGCGCAAGAACAGCTTGCGTTCCCGGGCCTTAGCAAGGGCTCACGGCCCGCCTAGCGTTCCCTCCGCACCACCACCGCACCGTCCTCGTCGAAGAGAAAGAAGAGACGGCATGTTCGTTGTCGACACGCAGATCCACATCTGGAAGGAAGAGACCCCGGACCGCCCGTGGGTCCCGGGGGCGCGTGAGCGCATCCGCCTCAACGGCCACCGCGAGGACCCCTTCTCCTACGAGGAGGCCCTGGAGCTGATGGACGAGGCCGGCGTCAACCGGGCGCTGATCCTGCCCCCTTCGTGGGAGGGCGACCGCATCGACTACGCCCTCGAAGCCTGCGAGGCGCACCCGGACCGCTTCGGCATCATGGCCCGCATTCCGCAGAACAAGCCCGAAGAGGGCAGGGCCATGCTGAAGGACTTCGCCCGGAACCCGTACGTGAAGGGCACCCGCCTCACCTTCCACCGGCCGATCGACCGCAACTGGATGATCGACGGCACCAACGACTGGTACTGGCCCCTCGCCGAGGAACTCCGCATCCCCACCATGGTCCACGCGCCGATCTGGAAGCGTGAGCTCGGCGAGATCGCCGCCAAGCACCCCGAGCTGAAGATCATCATCGACCACATGGGCATCATGGCCCGCTGCGTCGACGACGCGATCGGCTACTGGGTCCAGGAGACCGCCGACCTCGCCGTGCACCCGAACATCTATGTGAAGGTCTCGGCGCTTCCGGGCTACTCGACGCAGCCCTTCCCGAACAGCAACATCCAGAAGTACGTGCGCGAGATGGTCGACAAGATGGGTCCGCGGCGCTGCTTCTACGGCACCGACATCACCCGGCTGCTCGGCCACGGCATCACGTACACCGACACGATCGAGCAGTTCACCAAGCACTGGGACTTCACCCCCGAGGAGCTCGAATGGATCATGGGCCGGGGTATCAGCGAGGTCCTTGACTGGCCGATCGAGGGCTGAGGACGCGCACGAGATGACGGACACCGAGAACACACCGGGCACCGACGGCGGTGACGCCGTCGTCGCCGCCTTCAACGCCGCGGGCGCCGACTACCTGTTCTGCTCGTCGGGGTCCGAATGGGCCCCGGTGTGGGAGTCCCTGGCGCGGCGCCACCGCGACGGGGAGCCCGCGCCGGAGTACCTGGACCTCACCCACGAGACGGTCGCGGTCGGCATGGCCACCGGCTACGGCCTGGTCACCCGCCGCCCACAGGGGGTGCTCCTGCACGCCGCCCCCGGCCTGCTGCAGGGCTCGATGGCGGTGCACGGCGCGCTCCTCGCGGGCGTGCCGATGGTCGTCGCCTCCTCCGAGTCGACGACGTACGGCGACGGGCCCGGCCAGGACCCGGGCGGCCAGTGGTACCGCAACCTGTCGATCGTGGGCGGCCCGCACCATGTCGCCCAGCCGTTCACCAAGTGGGCCAACGAGGCCGCCAGTATCCACATCCTGCCCACGATGATCAGCCGGGCGGCGGAGCTGGCCTGGCGGGCTCCGGCCGGTCCCGCGTACCTCAACATCCCGCTGGAGATCCTCCTTCAGGAGTGGGACGGGCGCGAGGCCAGGCCCATCGCGGCGCCGGGCTCCACGCACAGCTCGCCCGAAGAGGTCGACCCCGTCGCCCGGATGATCCGCGAGGCCGCCAACCCGGTGATCGTCACGGAGACGGCAGGGCGAGAGGCGGGCGGCTTCGAGGCGCTCGTCGCCTTCGCCGAGGCGTGGAACATCCCGGTCGTCGAGCCCGACTCGGCGGTGTGCGGCAACTTCCCGCGCACCCACCCGCTGCACGCGGGCTCCGACGTCGGGCCGTGGCTGGAGGAGGCCGACCTCATCCTCCTCGTCAACTGCCGCGCCCCCTTCTACCCGCCCTCGCGTAGCCCCGCCGAGGCGAAGGTCGTCGTCATCGACGAGGTGCCGCAGCGCCCGCACGTCGTCTACCAGGTCCTCTTCGCGGACCGGTACCTGGAGGGCGACGTCGCCAACACCCTGCGCCAACTCGCCAAGCGGGCGAAGGATCTGGACGTGGCCGCCGTCACCGCACGGCGCGCGGCGCAGGAGGAGCGGCACGCCGACGAGCAGGCGGCGATCGCCGCGTCCGAGGCGAAGGCCGGACAGGCCGGCCCGGCCGACGGCATCGACCCGGTGCTCGTCGCCGCCACCCTGCGCGGGCTGCTCGACGGACAGGACGCGATCGTCGTCGACGAGACCATCACGCACAGCCGAGTCGTCAGGCGCCACCTCCAACAGGACGCCCCTGACTCGTACTTCTATGTGCAGGGCGGACTCGGCCAGGGCATCGCGGTCGCGCTCGGCGTCAAACTCGCCGCCCGGGAACGCCCGGTGGTGCTCACCATCGGCGACGGCGCCTTCGCGTACAACCCGGTCATCCCGTCGTACGACGCCGCCAAGGCGTACGAACTGCCGCTGCTGATCGTGGTGTTCAACAACCGTGTCTACAAGTCGATGAACCTCAACCACCGCAGATTCTACCCCGATGGCGCGGCCGCCGAGACCGGCGAGTGGCTCGGCACCGATCTGCACCGGCTGCCCCGGCTCGCCGCGTTCGCCGAGCCGTTCGGGATGCACACCGAGACGGTCGACACACCCGACGCGCTCACCCCCGCCCTGGAGCGCGCGCTCAAGGCCGTGGCGGAGGGCACCACCGCCGTCGTCGACGTACTCGTCACCCGCTGACGTAAGGAGGCACCCGCCACCATGTCCGACACCCCGACCCCCAAGCCGGGCAAGGTCCTTGTCCCCGCCGACGACCTGCGCACCTTCGCCGCCGCCCTCCTGGAGAAGGGCGGCCTCGGCCCCGAGCACGCCCGCACCACCGCCGACGTGTTCGTGTGGGCCGCCCTGCGCGGCGTCGACTCCCACGGCATCGCACGCGTCCCCGCCTATCTGGAACTGCTCGCCAAGGGCGTCGCCAACGCGAACCCCGAGATCAAGGTCGAGTCCGGCACACCGGCCGCCGCCGTCCTGGACGCCGACCGCGCGCCCGGCCCGGTCGCCCTCAGTGCCGCCGCCGAGGAGGCGGTGACCCGGGCCAGGGCGGGCGGTATCGCCGCCGTCGGTGTGCGCCGTACGGTCCACACCGGCGCCATCGGCTACTACGTCTCGAAGATCGCCGAACAGGGCCTGGTCGGCATCGGCTTCGTCGCCGGCATGCCGAACATGGGCTACACCGGGGTCAAGGGCGCCGCCGTGGCCACGAGCCCGCTGGCCATCGCCGTACCCGCCCGGAGCCACGCTCCCCTCCTGCTGGACATGGCCACCGCCACCATCGCCCTGGGCAAGATCAAGCAGGCCCGGGCGAACGGCACCCCGCTGCCCGAGGGGGCCGCCGCCACCGAGGACGGCACCCCCACCACCGATCCGGAGAAGGCGGTCATGCCGTTGCCGCTCGGGGGCGCCAAGGGGTCCGGCATGTCGCTCGCCTTCGAGCTGCTCACCAGCGTGCTCGTCGGGGCGCCGATCTTCTCCGCCTTCCACTCGGACGACCCCCAGGGCCGCAAGCACCGCCAGAACGCCCTGCTCATCGCTCTCGACCCGGCGGCTTTCGGTGACCCGGACGCCTTCACCTTGGCGGTGGACGCGACCCTCGGAACGCTCCACGGACTGCCCACGGCGGAGGGCTCGGCAGGCGTGTTCTACCCCGGTGAGCGCAGCGCCGCCGTGGCGGAGCAGCGGGCCGGGCAGGGGGTGCCCGTGGCGCCGAGGGTGTGGCGCGAACTGACGGAGAACGCCGGGAGGCTGGGCGTCACGCCTCCCGAAGTGGACGCATAGAGAAGAAGGGGGCGGGCGGAGGAGCCCGCGCTCACATGACGTCGGTCGCCCGCCGTACGTGCTCCGCGATGAGGCCGTAGACCTCCCGCGCCTTCTCCTCGTCCCTGCCGTCGTAGCCGTGGTCGGCTTCGCGTACGTCGTGGTGGTCGACCAGGGCGTCGGCCATGCGGAGGCGGTCGGCGTAGCGCTCGCCCTCGCCCCGGAGGAGGTCGTACTCCGCCGTGATCACCAGGGCCGGGGCGATGCCCTTGAGGCCGGCGGTGTCGGCCGGGTTGGCGGGGGACACGAGGCGGTCTGTGCGCTGCTTCGAGTCGGGCACGTAGGAGGTGTCGAAGACCTCCGCCATCCACGGCCGCAGCACCGGCTTGGCGATGGCGGCCCGCTTGTCCTTGGCGCCGGTCGCGAGGTCCAGCGGCGGGTAGTGGAGGACCTGGAGCGCGATGTCGGGGCCGCCGTCCTCCAGGGCCTGGCGGGCCACCGCCGCGGCGAGGCCGCCTCCGGCGCTCTGGCCGCCCACGGTGAGCCTGCCGCCGTCCCAGCCCTGCTCGGCACCGTGCTCGGCGACCCAGCGCACGACCTCGTACGCCTGGCGCGGCGGAGCCGGGAACGGGTGCTGCGGGGCGACGACGTACTCCACGTTGACCACGACCACGCCCGCCCGATCGGCGAGGCAGCGGCACAGCGCGTCGTCCATCGCCGCGCCCGGCACGACGTAGCCACCGCCGTGAAAGTTGACGTGGACCGGCGGCGGCGTGTCCGAGGCGGTGGGGGGCAGGTGCACGGTCGCCGGGGCCGGGGCTATGGAGGTGGGAATCGACAGCTCGCGCGTGTTGCGCGGGAACTCCGGAAGCCGTGCGAGCCACGAAGCGCTGGAACCCGGCCCGCTCGACCGTCGGCTCGCCAGCGCGATCAGACGTTGCATCGCCTTGGCGACAAGGGCGGCCACCGCGGGCCGGGCCAAGAGGGACATGGCACTCCTTGACGAGTCCAATCAACAGGTTTCCTGATGATTGAACGTGATACTAACAGCTCAGGCGGCCACCGGAAGCCCCGGAGTACGGAAGACCCGCCGCTCGGCGTCCACCGCGAACACCTCGCAGCCCTTCCGCCCGGCGGCCCACTCGACGCCCTCCGCGCCCATCGCGAAGGCCGCCGTCGCCGTGGCGTCCGCCTCGGTCATCGACGCCGCCACGACGGTCAGGCTGAGCAGCCCGGTCGCCGGTCGGCCGGTGCGCCCGTCGAGGATGTGGTCGCCGCGTTCGTAGCGCGCGGAGGTCGCCACCGCGCCCTCGGTGATGTCCAGCACGGTGCACAGCCGGTCGGCCTGCTCGGGGTGGCGTACGCCCACCCGCCAGGGGCCGCCGGAGGCGACCACGTCGCCTCCGGCGTTCAGGCAGAACGACCGCGCCCCGGCCGCCGTCAGCAGCTCGGCCGCCCGCTGCACCGACCAGCCCTTCACCACCGCGCAGGGGTCGAGACCGCGGCCGGGCAGCCGTACGTCGAAGGCACCGCCGGTCGCGGCCCGGTAGTGCTCGCACAGGTCGAGGACCTCGGCCAGGTCCGGGGTGAGCTCGGGGGTGGAGAGCTCACCCCGGCCGAGCCGGGACACCTCGCTGTCGGGCCTGAACGGGCTGAACCGCGCGTCGACCTCGCGCAGCCAGGCGAAGACCGTGTCCGTGGCCTCCGCGCCCCATTCGACGAAACCCTCGTCGTCGACCCGCAGCGAGACCGGGAACCCCATGACGTGCTCGACGCGACGCACGGTCAGGCGCTCTTGGCGTCGATGGCGGCCTGGAGGGACTCCCGGTAGCCGTTGCTGGTGATGGTCGCGCCGGACACCGTGTCGATGTCCGCGCTCTGTGCCTCCAGCGTCTGAGCGATCAGCGTCGGCACCGCGGCCGTGGTCTGCGGATGGTTGGGCTGCTGCAACATCCGCACCGAAGCGATCTCGTCGCCCTCGAAGGTCACCTCGACCTGCACGGGGCCCTTCTCGGTGTCGACGGTCGGACCGGCGACGACCTGAGTCGAGGAGCCCGAGGAAGAGCCCGATGAGGAGTCCGAGGACGAAGACGATGAGTAGGACGCGGAAGGCGTCGGCGCGGGCGTCGCGACCTGGGTGGACGACGTGGCGGCCGACGGGTCGTAGCGCCACACCGGGATCAGGCCCACGACGGTAAGGGCCAGGACAGGTATCGCTCGTTTCACAGTGCTTTCCTCTGTTTCCTCACTGCTTCTGTTTCCTCACTGCTTCCTCATCCCGCCAGGCTGAAGCGCTCGAAGTGGGTCTGCTGCTTGGGCACGTCCAGCTCGCGCAGGGTGCGCAGGACGGCGTTCATCATCGGGGGCGGTCCGCACAGGTAGACGTCCCGGTCGGTGATGTCCGGCACGAGCCGGGCCAGCTCCGGCGCCGCCAGCCGGTCCGGCACGGGCGGCCCGGTGACCAGGTGCAGTTCGGCGCCCTTGGCGTGGGCCAGCTCCCGCAGTTCGTCGTAGAGGACCGCGTCCTGCTCCCTGGACACCCGGTAGACGACCACCGCGTGGCCGTGCAGCTCCTCCAGCAGGGCCCGGATCGGGGTGACACCGACACCGCCGGCGATGAGCAGGGCGTCCGGCCGCGTCCGGTGCATCGTGGTGAAGGCGCCGTAGGGTCCCTCGGCGAACACGCGCGTGCCGACCTTCAGATGCCGCAGGGCCGCGGAGCCGTCGCCGGCCCGCTTGGCGGTCAGCCGGAGCGTGCGGCCGTCCGGGGCGGCGGACAGCGAGAACGGGTTGGCCTGCCACCAGCGGTCCCGGGTCAGGAACCGCCACAGGAAGAACTGGCCCGCCCGCGCGGGCAGCCGGTCCAGGTCACGGCCCGTGATGTAGATCGAGACGACGTCGTCGGACTCGGGCACGACGGCCGAGACACGCAGCTGGTGACGCATGTTCCGCCACAGCGGGAGCACCAGCCGGCCCAGGAACACCGAGCCCAGCGCCACACCCCACAGGGCGTACCAGTACGCCGTGGCCGCGTCCGACACGGCGAAGGTCGTACCGGCCGCGACCTGGTGGGTGAAGGCCAGCACCACGGCGAGGTAGGTGTAGAGATGGATGAAGTGCCACGTCTCGTAGCCCATGCGACGCCGGGCGAACCGTGCCGATGTCACCCCGATGACCATGATCAGCGCCAGCGCGACGACAGAGCGCAGCACACCCTCGACGGTCTCGGCGAGGTCCACCAGCTGGCTCACGGGGCCCAATGACGAGTACTCGGCGTAGCCGTAGGTGATGAACACGCCGTGCGCGACCAGCAGCCACAGCACGCTGAAGCCGACCCAGCGGTGCCAGGAGGTCAGCCGGTCCATGCCGATCCGGCGGTCGAACCACGGCAGCCGGGCGATCAGCAGCAGCTGGAAGGCCATCATGAGCGCGCCGAGCAGGCCGGCCAGCCGTCCCAGCACGATCAGGGCGTTCGAGTTGAAGCCCGCCTGGACGAAGAAGAACGTCACCACGCCGACGTTCGCGGCCAGCACGGCGTACAGGCCCGTACGGGCCACGACTTTGGGGCGTATCGCCGCCGTGGCCGGCGCGGGGGGTGATTGGACGGTCGTCACGGACGGCAGCTCCTTGATCGGATCGTGGGGCTTCTACCTTGTCCGGGGGAAGCTGTCGCTTTACTGTCGCTCAACTTTCAAGTTTTTATCGATCTGCTTCCGGAGCGCAGGCGGGTATGGCGACAGACGACACGTGAAGCACTATGAGCAGGTGGAAAAAGTACGACTGCTCGTCGTGGACGACGACCCGCCCATCGCCGACCTCGTCGCGACGGTCGCCCGCTACGAGGGCTGGGAGGCGGTCACCGCGTACTCCGGTGAGGAGGCGCTGACCCGGGCCGCCGAGTTCCAGCCCGACATCGTGGTGCTCGACCTGATGCTCCCCGGGCTGGACGGGTTCGGGGTGCTGGACGAGCTGCGCCGCTCCGGGACGATGGTGCCCGTGGTGTTCCTCACCGCCCGGGACGGCGTCGCCGACCGGGTCGCGGGCCTGACCCGGGGCGGCGACGACTACCTGGTCAAACCGTTCGCCGTGGAGGAGCTGATGGCCCGGCTGCGCACCGTGCTGCGGCGCAGCGCCGGCCCCGGCTTCCAGCGCTCCGTGCTCCAGGTCGCGGACCTGACCATGGACGAGGACACCCGCGAGGTCCGGCGCGGCGAGAAGCTGCTCACGCTCACCCCGACCGAGTACGAGGTGTTGCGCTACCTGATGCGCAAGTCGCCCACCGTGCTCACCAAGGCACAGATCCTCGACCACGTCTGGGAGTACGGCTTCGGGGGCCGCTCCAACGTCGTGGAACTGGTCGTCAGCCGGCTGCGCCGCAAGCTCGACGACACCGCTGAGGACGGGGCGCAGCTCATCCACACCGTCCGGGGCTTCGGGTACGTACTGCGGCAGGCCGCCGAGTGATCCGCCGGCTGGTCCGGGCGTACCGGCAGACGCGCCTGGGCACCCGGCTGGCGCTGGGCCTGGGCGCGCTGTCGCTGGTGGTGTTCGCCGTCGTCGGCACGGCCCTGACCGCGCACATGCGGGGCTATCTGTCGGCCCAGCTCGACGAGCAGCTGCAGCTCGCCCAGCTCGCCCAGGCCAAGAGCATCCAGGACAGCGGCACGCTGGAGGGAAAGAAGTACTACCGCTGGTACTACGCCGTGTACGACGTGTCGGACGGCACGCCCGTGCTCCGCACGCCCGAGGACGCCGCGGACGTGCCCGAGGACATCGACGACTTCACCGCCGTGGCCCGGGAGCAGGCCGGTGCGGACACGGAGATCCTCCGCACCGAGTACCTGAAGGGCCAGGGCCTCTACCGGCTGCGCGCCTGCGAGGTCGAACCCGGTGTGGTCCTGGTCAGCGCCGCGCCCATGGACGACATCGAGGAGATCGTGGGGCAGCTGATCACGGTCCAGGTCATCACGTTCGTGCTCGCGCTGCTGGCGCTGGTGGTGTTCGGCCGGGCCATGCTGCGGCGCGGTCTGCAGCCGCTGAGCGACATGGCGCACACGGCCCGCGACATCACCTCGCACAACCTGACGGGCTCGGCGGCCCGGCTGCCGGTGCGGGCCGGCGGCGGGGACGGCGGTCACGAGGTCGAGGAACTGCGCACCGCGTTCAACACCATGCTGGAGCACATTGACGACTCCCTGGCCGTCCGTACCGAGGCGGAACAGCGGCTGCGCCGGTTCGTCGCCGACGCCTCGCACGAGCTGCGCACCCCTCTGATGTCGGTACGCGGCTACGCGGACCTCTTCCAGTACGCGGCGGCCAACGAGCCCGAGGAGCGCGAGAAGCACCTGGCCCGGCTGCGCGCCGAGGCGGCCAGGATGGGCCTGCTCCTGGACGACCTGCTGCTGCTCGCCCGCCTGGACGCCGCCGAGGTGGAGACTCCGCTGTGCCCGAAGGACGTGGATCTGGTCGAGCTGGTGCACCAGGCGGCGGACGCGTTCCGGGCCGGCCGCCTGGACCATCCGCTGACCGTGACGGCCGAGCCCGACACCGTACGACTCCGTCTCGACGCCCTGCGCATCCGGCAGGTGCTGGACAATCTGCTCACCAACGCCGCCGTGCACACCCCCGCCGGTACGAAGGTGTCCGTGGAGGTGTCGGTGTCGTCCGGCGAGGCCGTCGTGCGGGTCGCCGACTCCGGGCCGGGCATTCCGGCCGCCGACCGGGACCGGGTCTTCGACCGCTTCTACCGCGTCGACAAGGCCCGCAGCCGCGACCGCGGCGGCAGCGGTCTGGGCCTCGCGGTCGCCCGCTCCCTGGTCCAGGCGCACGGCGGCACCATCGAGCTGACCAGCGGCCCGGGCTCGACGGTCTTCACCCTGCGCATCCCGCTCGGCCACACGGACCGAGGGGCAGGGGCGTCCGGAGAATTTACTTGAGTTAGGCAACAATATGTTAAAGTGGTGCGCATGCCCACACCACCGCTGCCCAACGTTCCCGCCTCGTCAGAAGTGATCGAGATCGAGCGAGCTCTCAACCGCATCACGTATCTGGCCACCCGGGCGCGGCACCACGAACGGCTCATGGCCCTGGCCGGAGTGCCCCTGGACCGTGCCGCCGTGGCGCTGCTGCGGCTGATGGCCGAATCCGAACCGCTGCGCCCGGGGGAGCTGGCCAACCAGCTGGGCGTGGAGGCCTCGCACGTCACCCGGCAGGTGCAGCAGTTGCAGAAATCCGGCTATGTGAGCCGGGTGCCCGACCCCGACGACCGCCGCGCCCAGCGCATCCAGCTCACCGAACTCGGCCAGGACGCCATCGGCCGCATCCGCGAGGCCGGCGCCCGCGGTATGCAGATCGCCCTCGCCGACTGGTCGCCGGAGGAACTGCGCCGGCTCGCCGGGCTGTTCCACCGCATGGTCGACGACTTCCTCACCCACGCCGTCGAGATCGAGGACACCGAGCAGACGGCCGCCGGAACGGCACGAACGGCCTGAGTCCCGACTCCGTGCCGGTTCCCGGGTGCGGCCCCGGCCCCGTGGGCCCGGGGCCGCCCCGCCGTCAGGACACGTACGTGGCGTTCTGCGCCGTGGTCACCACCTGCTGCCCGTCGGCCTGGCCGAGCAGGCCCGCGGACACCCACGCGTCCACCGTCGACCGCACCCGCGTGACCAGCGCGCCCTTGTCGCCGAACGGCGCCCCCGCCCAGATCTCGTCGAGGAGCGTGGTGCCGTCGGACTTCGCCGGGTTGGTGACACCGGAGTCGGTGTTCCCGAAGAAGACCCGGGGTTCGGAACGCCGGACATAGGCGTGCGTCGGGTCCTCGGTGCCCTCGGCGAAGGGGGCGAACTCGGTGCCGTTCAGCGTGTAGTGGAGCGGCTTGCCGGACACCGGGGTGAGGGAGGGCAGCAGGTCGCCGGAGAGCGCGGCGTTGCGGTACAGCCCCACCTGGAGGTGGCTCGTGCTCGCGTTGCGGCCGACCAGGTTGACCGGACCGTAGAACAGGGTCTGCAGCGACGGGTCGTCGAGCGCCTTCTCGACCCGCAGCCTGAACGGAATGGTGACCCGGACGGTGTCGCCGGCACGCCACGTACGCGAGACGGTGAGGTACTGCCCCGCGACCGGAGTCCCGCTCACCGCACTGCCGTTGACCGTCACCCCGAAGCCCGAGTCCGCCCAGGACGGGACGCGCAGATGCAGCGCGAAGGAGGCGCTGCCGCCCCCGATGGTGAGCGTCGTGCCCTGCTCCCGGGGGTAGTCCGTGGTCTGGGTGACGGTCACGCCCTTCTCGGCCCAGGTCAGGGTGGACGGGCTGTAGAGGTTCACATACAGCGCGGTGTCGTCGGACTTCCTGAAATACACCGAGTCCTGGTACTTCGTGGCGCTCTCCAGGCCCGTGCCCTCACAGCACGTCGTGCCCTGCTTGGGTGTGTAGTCCCGCACATGACCGGGTGTCAGGCCGATGAAGTAGTTGACGAGCGGCTTCTCCGCGTCGGCCTTGTCCTGCTTGGAGCCGAGGATCTGGTTGTACAGGGCCCGCTCGTAGTACTCCATGTACTTGGGGTCCTGCTCGTGGAAGAACAGGGTCCGGCTCAGCTTGAGCAGGTTGTACGTGCAGCAGCACTCGGCGTTCGTGGCGCTGATCGTGCCCGCGATCACCCCGCGCGCCCGCCAGAACTCGGCCGTGCTGGTGCCGCCGATGCCATACAGCCGGTGCGGGACGACCATGCCCCAGAAGTTCTTCGCGGCGGTGAGGTAGCGCGCCTCGCCTGTCGCGTCGTACAGCCGGACCAGGCCGGTGAAGATCGGGATGTGCTGGTTGGCGTGCAGGCCGTCGAGGACGTCGTTGTTCGCGGCACAGGCGTCGATGAGCCGGTCGAGGTCGAACAGGCGGGCCAGCGCGAGGTGTTCGGCCTTGCCGGTGAGGGAGTGCAGGTCGACGATCGCCTCGACGATGCCGCCGAACTCGCCGCTGGAGAAGAGGCCCCACATACGCTGCAGGGTCGACGCCGGCAGCCGCGACAGCCGGGAGTGCATCCAGTCGCACATGCCGGAGGCGAGGTCGAGCGCCCGGGCGTCGTCCGTGGCGAGGTAGGCGTCCAGCAGCCCGCGCAGGATCTTGTGCGCGGTGTAGTACGGCGCCCACACCCGCGTGTAGTCGGAGCCGGTCAGCGACTCCAGCTGGATGAACTGCGTCTCCGGGTACGCCGCCAGGAACCCGGGGTGGCTCGGCCCGCCCCAGGTGCGGCGCAGCGTGGCGGTCAGGCCCCGGCCGGAGGCGTCGGCGAAGGTGCCGCCGTCGGTGGCGAAGAAGTAGTACGACGCCAGGTTGCCGAGACCCGCCGGGGAGAGCTTGGCCTCGTTGGTCTGCAGTGAGGTGATCTCGGCCGCGGTCAGCGCCCGCGACCAGATGTTGAACTCGTCGAAGGCGCCCGCGAACACCGGGTCGGCGGAGAAGTTCGAGCGGCCCAGCCAGTTGTTCGTCAGGGTGCCCAGGGCGGCCGGGTCGAGGGTCATCGAGGTGTTCCGGGCGACGGCGGTGCCGTTGACGTAGAGGGTGCCCGTGCTGCCGGAGATGGTCACCGCCAGATGGCTCCACTGGTTCAGTGGCAGCGCGGCGGTGCCGTTGAGCGCCTGCTCCCCGCCCGGCCCGCCGGTGGTGATGGCGAAGCGCGGTACTCCGCTCCCGTTGCGGGTGGCCAGGTACATGTAGCGGGTGGTGTTGTCGCCGAAGTCGAAGGCCCGCTGCCAGTTGGCGTTGTGGGTGGGCTTCACCCAGACCGACAGCGTGATCGCCGCGGCGCCGCCGAGCACGGCCGGCGGAAGGTCGATGTACTGGTACGAGCCCCGGACGTTCTCGTGCGCGCCGCCCCACTTCCCGGTGACGGCGAGCATGCGCGGATCGCCGCGCAGCGCCTCGCGCACCTCGGTCAGCGCGCCGATCATGTAGGTGATCCTGTCGGCGTACGCCTGGTCGCCGGTGCTCGCGTACGCCTGGGAGAGCATGGTCAGGAAGTGGCCCGTGTAGTGGCCGCGCAGATTGCCGTTGGCCTCGCCGTCCAGGCCCTCCCAGCCGCCGGGCGCGACCGCGCCACGCGTCGAGAGCCCCGCGTTGGCACGGAACACCTGGAGCAGCCGGTCCACGTTGTAGCCGCGCCCGTGGTCGAGCATCAGCTGCCGCTTGGTGGCGAAGACGCCCGGACCGAGTTTCACGTCCGCCAGATCGAACGGCCTCAGTGCCCAGGCGGACGGCGCGGGAAGAGTGGCGGCGGCCGCCGTTCCGCCGCTGCCCGCATAGGCGAACGCCGGTGTCGCCGCGGCGAATATGGCGCTCTGGAGGAGAGTCCGTCTGGAGAGGTGGGGTGCCATGCATTCCTCGTCTCTGCGGGTGCGGGGGCCCAGTTCGTTCGATATTGCGAACGTTGTACGGATGGTCGACCAGAAGATAAGTTGGAGGCATGGCCGCGTCAACGCTTCTGACACGCTTGATTCCGGTTGCTTTCCGTCAACTCCCGCACCCCGGGCGCCGCATAGGGTGGCCGGTGTGACGCAGAACAGCAAGCCACGGGCCGCGCCCCACGAGGGAAAGCCGCTCGCCGTCTTCGACCTGGACAACACCCTCGCCGACACGGCCCACCGTCAGCGCTACCTGGAGCGCGCACCGCGCGACTGGACCGCGTTCTTCGCGGCGGCGCCGCACGACCCGCCGCTGGCCGAGGGCATCGCGCTCGCGCTGGAGAGTGCCGAGGAGTGCGAGGTCGTATATCTGACGGGGCGGCCCGAGCGGTACCGTCGTGACACGCTTGACTGGCTGGCCGTGCACGGGCTGCCTGGGGGCCGCGTCCATATGCGGCGCGACGACGACCGCAGGCCCGCCCGCCGCACCAAGCTGGAGATCCTCCGCCGCCTCGCCCGCACCCGCGAGATCCGCGTGCTCGTGGACGACGACGAACTGGTGTGCGAGGACGCCGAGCGCGCCGGTTTCACGGTCGTACGGGCGCGGTGGGCGACCCCGTCAGGCGCCCTGAAGCAGGCGCAGGAACGGGAGGGGCGGACCTGAGCCCGGCGGGACGGCTCAGTCGCGTCAGTCGGTGTCCTCCAGGCGGAAGCCGACCTTCAGACCGACCTGGTAGTGCGCGATCTCGCCGTTCTCGATATGACCCCTGACCTGCGTGACCTCGAACCAGTCCAGCCGGCGCAGGCTCTGCGAGGCGCGGGCGATGCCGTTGCGGACGGCCTGGTCGATGCCCTCCTGCGAGCTGCCGACGATCTCGGTGACCCGGTAAACGTGGTCGGACATACGGGTGCTCCTCTCCGCCGTGGCCGGTGGGCCACACCTCACTCCACGGTGCCTCAGTGCGGTGCGGTCCGCGAGGCGTCGGCCCGCCGCGAGGAGCGGGCCGACCTCTCCGGGATCACCTCGCCAGGCTCAGCGACAGCGCGAACCGCCCTTCCCGGTCCGTCCACCAGTGGGCCAACTCCAGGCCGGCGGCGGCCAGTTCACCGCGAACGCCGTCCTTGCGGAATTTCGCCGAGACCTCCGTACGCAGCTCCTCCCCGTCCGCGAAGTCCACGGCGAGGTCGAGCGCGTGGATCTTCACCGTCTGGGCCGACCGTGCCCGCAGCCGCATCTCGATCCACTCGTTGCCGGTGTCCCACAGGGCGACATGGTCGAACGCGTCGGGGTCGAAGTCCGCGCCCAGCTCGCGGTTGACCACCGACAGCACGTTCTTGTTGAACGCGGCCGTCACCCCGGCCGCGTCGTCGTACGCGGGCACGAGCACCGACGCGTCCTTGACCAGGTCCGTGCCGAGCAGCAGCGCGTCGCCGGGCGACAGCAGGGCGCGTACGGAGGCCAGGAACGCGGCGCGCTCGACGGGCAGCAGATTGCCGACCGTGCCGCCCAGGAACGCCACCAGCCGCGGACCGGGCGTGTCCGGCAGGGTGAGCCCGCCGGTGAAGTCCGCGATCAGGGCGTGGACATGGAGGTCCGGCCGCTCGGCGACGAGCGCCTCGCCCGCCTGCCGGAGCGCGCTCTCGCTGACGTCGACCGGCACATACGTGTGGAGTCCGGGCATCGCGTCGAGCAGATGCCGGGTCTTGTCGGAGGAGCCGGACCCCAGCTCTACCAGGGTGCGCACACCGCTCGCGGCGGCGATCTCGGGGGCCCGGGCGAGAAGGATCTCGCGCTCGGCACGCGTCGGGTAGTACTCGGGCAGTTCGGTGATCTTCTCGAAGAGCTCGCTGCCGTGGGCGTCGTAGAACCACTTCGGCGGCAGCGTCTTGGGTGTGCGGGTCAGGCCCCGCAGGACGTCGGCGCGCAGGGCGGCGTCGGTGGCGTCCTCGGGCAGGGTGCGGGTGAGAAGGAACGGGCTCACGCAGGGGGCTCCTTCGGCAGTGCGGGTGCCAGGCAGTCGTCGGGGTCCGTTGTCGGGTTGTTCGCGCCTTCCACGTCCTTGAGCGGGGTGAGCAGGACGTCCGTGCGGCTCGCCGCGAGCAGCGTGCGGTCCGGGACTTCCCGCCAGTGCGGATCGTCGTCGTACGGCTCGGAGGCGACGACGGTGCGGCGGCCCGGCTCGGCGAGGTACCAGAGGGTGTCGCCCCAGGCCGTCGCGACGATGGTCTCGCCGTTGGTCAGCAGCAGGTTCAGCCGGGACCCGGGGGCCGCCCGGGCGGCCTCCAGGACCGTGTCGGCCAGCGCCTGGGGCTCCGGGTCGCCGCCGCGCAGCCGGTTCAGGACCAGCGCCCAGACCAGGGCCGAGTCGTTGCGCGCCTCCAGGGACAGCAGCTCCGCCGGGGGCAGGCCCCGGGCCAGGGGTGCCAGCGAGTGGGGCCATCCGGTGACGGCCCCGTTGTGGCTGAACAGCCAGGGGCCCGCGGCGAACGGTGCCGCCGCGGCCTCCCCGTCCGCCCCCGCCACGGTCGCGTCCCGTACGGCGGCGAGCAGCGCGGTCGTCCGTACGACCCTGGCGAGATCGGCGAAGGACTGGTCGCCCCAGATGGGCCCGGCCCGCCGGTACCGCGCGGGCACCGGGTCCCCGGCGGCGTACCAGCCGACGCCGAAGCCATCGGCGTTGACGGTCCCGTACCGCTGCCGCCTCGGCGCCCACGACTGCTTGAACAAGCTGTGCGGCGGATCGACCAGCAGTCCCCCGAGCGCCGACTCGGGGCCCAGGAAGGCGAGATGGCGGCACATCAGACGACCTCCGGAGAGGCGTCCCGGGCCGTGCGGAAGCCGGAGAAGATCTGCCGCCGGATCGGATAGTCCCAGTTGCGGAACGTCCCCCGGCAGGCCACCGGGTCCACGGCGAACGAACCGCCGCGCAGCACCTTGTGCTCCGGCCCGAAGAACACCTCCGAGTACTCCTTGTACGGAAACGCCGTGAACCCCGGATAGGGCAGGAAGTCGCTAGCCGTCCACTCCCACACGTCACCGATCAACTGCCGTACGCCGTACGCCGATTCACCCGCCGGGTAGCTCCCGGCGGGGGCCGGGCGCAGATGCCGCTGGCCGAGGTTGGCGTGCTCGGGCGTCGGATCGGCGTCGCCCCACGGGTAGCGCCGGGAACGGTCGGAGCCCGGGTCGTGGCGGGCGGCTTTCTCCCACTCGGTCTCGGTGGGCAGCCGGCGCCCCGCCCAGCGCGCGTACGCGTCGGCCTCGTACCAGCACACGTGCAGCACGGGCTCGTCGGGCGGTACGACCTCGGTGGCGCCGAAGCGCCGCCGCAGCCACTGCCCGCCCTCGCGGCGCCAGAACAGAGGCGCCGAGATGCCGTGCGCCTTGATGTGGGCCCAGCCCTCCGGGCTCCACCAGCGCCGGTCGTCGTAACCGCCGTCCTCGATGAACACCTGATAGGCGGCGTTCGTGACCGGTGTCGTGTCGATGTGGAACGGCGCCACCTCCCGTAGGTGCGCGGGCCGTTCGTTGTCCAGGGCCCAGGGCTCGGCTGAGGTGCCCATGGTGAACGGGCCGCCGGGGACGAGAACTTCGGCCGGCCCCGTGAACGGCGGGGCGGGCGCAGGGTCCGGGGCGGTCAGCGCCTGCGGCCCCTTGCGGAGCTGATGGGTGATCAGCATCGTCTCGTCGTGCTGCTGTTCGTGCTGGGCGATCATGCCGAAGGCGAAGCCCGCCTCGGTGAGCCGGGTGCCGTGGAAGGCGCTGCTCTCCAGCACGTCCAGGGCCCGGCCGCGCACCTCGGCCGCGTACTGGCGGGCCTCCGCGGGCGGCAGCAGCGGCAGGGAGGGACGCTCGGCGCGCGGGTGCCCGAAAGCGTCGTACAGGCCGTCGATCTCGGGCCGCATCGCGTCGCGCCCCGCGACGGTCCGCAGCAGCCACAGCTCCTCCTGGTTGCCGATGTGGGCGAGGTCCCACACCAGGGGAGACATCAACGGCGAGTGCTGGGCGGTCAGTTCGGGGTCCTCCACACAGGAGGTCAGCAGCGCGGTGCGGTCCCGGGCCGTGGTCAGCGCCTGAAGTGCGCGGTCCCGCAGCAGGTCCGGGTCGATCTCGGGGGCGGTCATGTACGGATGTCCTTCCCGTTGAGCCGGCTGAGCAGATCGTCGGCGGGGCAGCGGCCCCGGGCCACATAACGGTCGGTGAACTCCGCCACGGCCTCCTGTACGCCGGCGGAGGCGCCGAGCCGGGGCAGCGCCTCGCGGGCCGCGTCGAAACAGACGACCGCGGCCTCGTGCAGCTCGGGGTCGGCGAGGCCCGACCTGGCGGCCGAGATCCACAGCGGATTGCACGGAGCCGGCAGTGAATCGGCCCGCTCCGCGAGGGGTTTGACGGTCCGGTAGGCGACCTCGGCGGCCTCCGCGTCCTCGAACAGCGCGGCCGTCACGGCGAGCGGGACGATCCAGCCGTCCTCACCGGGCTGGGCGTCGATCATACGGAGTTCGAGATGGCCGCGCGGTCGCACCGGCGGGAACAGGGTCGTGAGGTGGTAGTCGAGGTCCGCTTGGCTCGGCGGTACGGACGACCGGGTCCAGTCGCGGAAGCTCAGCCTCTCCGGGACACCCCAGGGGCCCTCGGCGGACCGGACGCACATCACCGGAGCGTCCAGCACGTGCCGCGCCCAGGCCGCCCGCGGGTCGCCGTCGAGCGGTGGGGCGCCGGACCGGCCGGGGTCCATCGCAGCCCACAGCGACTGCCGCGTGGAGCGCCAGCCGGTGGGGCGGCCGCCGGCGATCGGGGAGTGCGCGAACGCGGCCAGCAGCACCGCGCCCAGATGGTGCGCCAGCCACCAGCGCCTCCCGTGCCCGAGGGGGCCCGGCTCCTCGTACCCGGCGTCCAGACACACCTGGACCGAGGCGGAGGAGCACATCATGGCCCGGCCCTCGGGACCGGCGCGGTCGAGGCAGCGCTCCATCGCCTCGTAACGAGGCTCGCGGAGATACCGCTTCGGGGGGTTCCAGGGATCGTGGCCGACCCCTCTGAGGGCCAGACCCGCGGCGCGGAGCGCGGCGCGTACGGCGTCGAGGTCGGCGGCGACGGACCCGATGCACTCCATCAGCGAAGTGGCGGGGGCGGAGCTGAGCTCCAGCTGTCCGCCCGGTTCGACGGTGAGCGCCGAATCCAGGGGCAGGGTCCGCAGTACGGCGTAGGCCGCTTCGAGTCGTTCGGGTGGTGCCGGGAGCTGCGGTCGCCGCAGCTCGTGGACGAGCCATTCGAGTTCGACACCGAGGGTGCGGGGTGGGCCGGTCTTGAAGCAGATGCCATGGACCAGCGCCTCCACATCGGCCTCGGTGACGGCGGAGAGTGGCTCCATGCAGCCACTGACCGAGTCGGACATGTCTGGATCCTCCTGAGATTCCACCATGCCACCGGTCCGGTTTTGGTGTGGTTCGGACCGGCAACGCTCGTCCCACCCAAAACCCTCGCGCCGATTCGCACAAGAGTGCAGATCGTGCCCGTCAGGAATCCGTTCGCGGTGTTCGAGGGACCTTCCCGGGCCATTCCTGCGCCGTTGTTGAACCCTTCTTGGACCGTTCCGGGGCCGGGAAACTCCGTTGCGACGTACGACCAGCATCACCCACGATGCGTACATGAGCACGACGGGGGAGATGTTCCGGGCCGGCGCGCTCGTGGCGCGTACGGGGGTGGCGCCATGAGCGCGCGCCTGCGCGGCATCGCGCGCGAGACGGAGGAAATCGTCGCGGCGGGGGTGTACCGCGCCCCCGGCGGGCACGAGGTGCCGATCGCCGCGGCGGTCGCCGCCGCGAGGGCCGGTACGCGGCTGTACGGGCCGGAGCCGGTGTCGGTACCGCAGGCCGGCCGGGGCATCGACACGGTGTTCGAAGTCACGGGGGAGAGCAGCCTGGAGGCCGCGCACCGCCTGGCGGGGACCGGCGACGACCCGGTGGCGGTGCTGAACTTCGCCTCGGCACGCAACCCCGGCGGCGGCTTCCTGAACGGCGCCCAGGCCCAGGAGGAGGCCCTGTGCCGGGCCTCCGCGCTGTACGCCTGCGTCCGGGAGGTCCGCGCGTTCTACGACCACCACCGCGCCCACCGCGACCCGTTCTACTCCGACCGTGTCATCCACTCACCGGCCGTACCCGTCTTCCGCGACGACCGGGGACGCCTGCTGGACGAGCCGTACACCGCCGGATTCCTGACCTCAGCCGCGCCCAACGCCTCGGTCGTCCTGCGTACGGCGCCGGAGCGCGCGGTGGAGCTGCCGCGAGCCCTCGCCGCCCGCGCCGAACGGGTGCTGGAGACGGCCGTGGCGAACGGCCACCGGCGTCTGGTGCTGGGCGCGTGGGGCTGTGGGGTGTTCGGCAACGATCCCGCGCGGGTGGCTGGGGCGTTCGGGGGACTGCTCACGGGCGGTGGCCGGTTCGCCGGGTGCTTCGAGCACGTCGTGTTCGCGGTCCTCGACCGTACGGCGGGAGCGGTGGTCCGGGGCGCGTTCGAGCGGGCGTTCCCGCAGCGTCAGCCCCAGCCGTAGTGCCCCCGGCGGGTCAGTGCCAGCCGTGGCGCTCCCGCAGCCGGTGCACGACCGAGTTGAACCGCATCCGGTCCAGCGCACACGCCTCGCGCCGCATGCCCGCCTCGTGCAGCCGCAGCACCCGGTCCACGTCGACCCACGAGTCCCGCCCCGACCGGTCCCAAGGCCCGTTGCCGATCGGCACCCAGTCCCGGTCGCCGTCGTGTCCCTTGCTCGACAACTGCACGGCGAGCAGCGTCCCGGCGGGCTCCCGGGCGACCACGAGCACGGGCCGGTCCTTGCCCCGCCCGTCGTTCTCCTCGAAGGGCACCCACGTCCAGACGATCTCCCCGGGGTCGGGGGCGCCGTCGTGCGCGGGCGAGTACTCCGTGCGCACCCGGCCCACCCGGCGGGGCTCGGCCTCGGTGGTCGCGGTGGGGCCGTAGCGGCCGGGGACGTCTTGATCGGCTTGTTCGGCTCGATTGGCTTGATTGGCGAAGGCAGTCACGGGGTCACGTTAGAGCGTGTGCCGGGAACATGACGGGCCGGGTCGCGGTAGGGAACCGAGGTAGGGAACGCCCTTACGCCGCCGGGGAGTCCACCACCGCCTCCTTCGGCGGCCACAGCTCGTACCACCGCTGGTCCGCCTCCAACTGCGCGGCCAGCGACACGAGAAGGGGCTCGCTGTTGGCCGGGCCGAGCAACTGGGCGCCCACCGGCAGCCCTTCGCCGACGAAGCCCGCCGGGACGTTGACGCCGGGCCAGCCCAGCACGTTCCACGGCCAGGCGTACGGGCACGCGGCGATCATCGCGCGGTCGGTGCCGAGGCCGCCGAGGCCCAGCATGGAGCCGACGCGAGGCGGGGGAGCGGCGGTCGTCGGGGCCAGCAGCACGTCGTACGACGTGAAGAGCGCACCGATCCGCTGGTGCAGCGAGGCCTCCGCCCGGCGGGCCACGCGCAGCGGAGCCCCGGCGAGCAGCCGGCCCAGCCGGGCCGCGTCACGCGTACGCCGGTCGAGAAGATCCTGCTGAGGAATCCCCTCGACCCACTCGGCGAGACCGGCCGTGGCGCGCGGGACGAACGTCAGCCCGATCCGCCCGTAGCGCGGCTCCGCCTCCTCGACCTCGTGCCCCAGCGCGGCCAGCCGCTCCGCCACCGCCAGGACCCGGTCCCGTACGCGGGGATCGAGCCGCGCGGGCAGGGCCGTGAACGGCGGCTTGAGGGACAGCGCGATCCTGAGCCGGCCGGGATCGCGGCCCACGGCCTCCGAGGCGCGCACGGGCAGCGGACGGTGCAGATCGCCTTCGTGGTTGCCGCCGGCCGCGTCCAGGAGCAGGGCGGCATCCGCGACCGTCCGGGCTAGGGTGCCGTTCACGGTGATGCCCTGGAAGGACTCCGGGCGCGGCCAGGTCGAGATACGGCCGCGCTGCGGCTTGATGCCGATGAGGTGGGTCCAGGAAGCCGGGATGCGCACCGAGCCCGCGCCGTCGGAGCCCAGCGCGGCGGGGAGCAGGCCCGCCGCGACGGCGGCCGCCGAGCCGCCGGAGGAGCCGCCCGGGGTGTGGGCCTGGTGCCACGGGTTGCGGGTGGCGCCGAAGGCGGGCCCCTCGGTGAACGGCCACTGGCCCAGCTCGCAGGTGTTGGTCTTGCCGACGACGACGGCCCCGGCCGCGCGCAGCCGCCGTACCGCCTCGCCGTCCTCGGCCTCGGGCGGGAACTCCCCGCGGCAGCCGAACGCGGTCGGTTCGCCCGCCACGTCCATGTCGTCCTTCACCGCCACCGGCACCCCGAGCAACGGCCGCCGCACCCCCGCCGCCAGCTCCTCGTCCGCCGTGTCCGCCTCCGCGAGCGCCGCCTCCGCCCGCACCCGGCGAAAGGCGTTCACCGTCGGCTGCGCCGCCTCGATCCGCGCCAGCGCCCGCTCCACCAGCGTCCGCGAGCTCACCTCCCCGTCGGCCAGCGCACGAGCACACTCCACCAGGCCTGCGGAACGGTCGTTCGCCATACGGACACCTCCGGAAGCACGTTGTCTACCGAACGGTAACGTCCGTGCGGGCCTCGCGACACGGGAAGGGCGACATCCCTCGTGGACATGGGAGTCCGTCCCGGCTGGTGTGCGCTGCCGCGGCTGCCCACGCGTGGGGCGAGGCGAGGAGGAGTTCGGCTTTTCGAGCTACCCGCGTGCCAGGCGGCGCATGGCGAGCGCCGGATGCACCCGGAGGCGCCCCTGCGGCGTGCGGACCGGCCGGCCGAGGAGTGACTCGGCGTGGGTCAGACGGTCCTGGAGGGTGGAGTGGTGGACGTTGACCTCGGCGGCGGCCGCGAGCAGGCTCGCCGTCGAGGCGACGGCGTGGAGGGTGGCGAGCATCCAGGGGGCGTCCGCCGCGGCGGCTTCGAGGACACGGACCTCCGGCGGCGGTTCGGCGCCCGGGGCGACGAGCCGGGCGGGGCAGTCGGCCAGTACGGCGGCGCCGCGGGCCGGCGCCTCCGGGCCGGCCCGGGATTCAGCCAGTCGGTCGAAGCAGGCGCTGACCCGGACGGCGGCACCGGCGTCCGGGTCCAGCGCGGTCAGACGCCCGGCCGGCTCTTTCATAGGGCCAAGATGCCGCCCATGTCGCGCTGCGCGGCCCGAGCGGTCCAGGCATCCCCAAGTACGGCCGAAGGCGTGCGGCCCGCAGGACGGACGCATCGGGCCGCACATGCGGTTCGGCGCACGGCCCCCGGATCAGGAGGCCGCCGTACGGCAGTAGTTGCCGGGCGGATGGCGGGTGCCATGGCACGCACCACCCGCCACCGTCACCCCTCATCTGTGACCCGTCCCCCCAACGCACCCCTCGCAGCACACGCCGAACCGCCCTCAGCCCGCCGAGGGAACCGCCTCCACCCGCATCATCACGCAGTCGAACTCCACGACACACCCCGTGGCCGGGTCCCGAGTGACCGGGTACATGCCGGTGGTCCCGAACCCGCTGCCCTCGTACGCGGCGATCGCCTCGTGCATCCCCGGGCTGCCCTCGTACAGCTGCAGGGCGGCGACCTCCGACTGCAGACCCACGAAGTCCGCGATCCGCTTCCCGGCGCCCGCGAACACCTCCAGGTCGTACCCCTGGGTGTCCATCTTCAAGTAGGGCCGCGGATCGGCGATGCCGTCGAGCGCCTCTTCCATCACCCCGTCCAGCCGCCGTACCTCGATCTCCTCCGTGCGGGTGTTCGCGAACCGCTTGTAGCGGTCCCGGCCGTAGTCGCTCGGCGGGAGCAGGGAGTTCATCGAGTTCCATCCGGTGTGGATGGACCGCACGGCGTCCTCGCGGCCGAGGCCGAAGTGGCAGACCCGCCACTCCGGGTCGTCCTTCGCGGCCTGTTCGAGCCGGGCGAAGGCGTCCGCGGTGGGCTCGAAGGAGACGATCCGGCCCCGGTAGCCGAACCGCCGCAGCCGCTTGCCGTACTGCCCGGCGTTCGCCCCCACGTCGAACACGCAGTTGACGTCGTACGACGTGAGCATCGCGGCCACGTGCTGGGCGCACAGATACCCGGCCGCCGCCAGCTGGAGCCGGCGCTCGTCGGCCGCCGCGCCCTCGTCCAGGAGCAGATGCGCCCCGGTGTCGCCGAGCGGCTTCAGCGACGCCTTGCGGGATCTCTTCCCGAGGACCACCCACGCGTCCTTGGAGGCCCGGGTCACGGAGTAGCGGCCGCTGTTCCTGACCACCAGGTCGGCCCCTTCCGTCAAGGGGATCCTGGCGCGTGCGCCGCGCCGCGAGACCACCGCGGTCCCCGGGCCGAGGTCGGTCACCTGCAGGCCCAGTCGGGGCATCAGCCGGAGGAGTCGTCTGTAGAGCGTGTCCATTCGCCCACCCTGGCAGAGATGACGTGAAGCGGTCGCGGAGTTGAACGGTTTCCGGCCGCCGAGATCGCCGATCGACGTCGGGGCGCGCGGCGCACAGGTGACAGCCGGCGGCTGTGGCGTACCTGGGCGGTGCCTGTGATGCGCGTATGTCGTACGTATGGCACCGCTGTGGTCTGCACGGGTACGGCCGGTGCCGCCCCGGGCGGGGTGGTCGGCCCGGCTTCTGGAAGGATGCCGTACGTCATGGTGCAGATACCGAATCAGCCCGCTCTGCCGTCGCCCGAACGACGAGTGCCGACGAGTGCCGATGTGGCGCGTCTGGCGGGTGTCTCGCGAGCGACCGTCAGTTACGTCCTCAACAACACCAGTGCCGTGCGCATCAGCGAGCCCACGCGCCGCCGCGTCCGCCAGGCCGCCAAGGAGCTGGGGTACGTTCCGCACGCGGCGGCCCGCAGTCTGCGCGCCGGGCACAGCCGCATGGTCCTGATGCCTGCCCTGAACGTGCCGGCGGGCCCCCTGTACAGCCAGTTCTTCAACGAGCTCCAGTGGGCGCTCAGCCGTCTGGACTACACCGTGGTGCAGTACGGCAGCGTCGGCCTGCGCGGCGACGAGGCCGCTCGTGTCTGGGCCGAACTGCGCCCGGTCGCCGTGATCGTGCCCGGCGACGGCCTGGGCCCGCAGGGCGTGGCCGTCTTGAAGCGCTCCGGTGCCCGGGCCGTGGTCACGATGACCCCCGAGCCTGTCGAGGGCGCCCACGCGCTGATCCTGGACCACGGCGGCGTCGGCCACAGCGCGGGTGTGCACCTGGTCGAGAGCGGCCGGCGCCGCATCGGCGTGGTCGTGCCGGAGGAGCCCGGCTTCGGGATCTTCTCCCGGCCCCGGCTCGCCGGCGTACGGCGTGCGGTGCGGGGCACGACCGCGACGGTGACCGAGCTGTCGCTCGCCTACGAGGAGGAGTCCGCCGCCCGCCTCGCCGCGCGCTGGCGCTCCCTCGGACTGGACGCCGTCTTCGCGTACAACGACGAGTACGCGATGCTGCTGATGCGGGCCCTGCAGGACGAGGGCATCGGCATCCCGGAGGAGACGGCCGTCGTCGGCGCCGACGACCTGATGCTCGGGCGGCTGCTGCGGCCCCGCCTCAGCACGGTCCACCTGGAGTTGCCGGCCGGGCGCGACCTCGCGGAGCTGGTGGACCGGGCGGTGCGCGATCCCGGCGTGGCTCCCGAGACGCACGACGTGCTCGGCGCGAGGGTCGTGCACCGAGAGTCGAGCTGAACGGCCGCACCTCGAACGGATCCCCTCGCCACGGGAGGCGCGTCATGGATACGACGGTCGGCATCATCGGCGGCGGCCCCGCGGGGCTGCTCCTCGCCCGGCTGCTGCACGGGGCGGGCATCGACTGCGTCGTCCTGGAGAGCCGGACGCGCGCGTACGTCGAGCACCGGCAGCGCGCGGGCATGCTGGAGCAGGGCACGGTCGACGCCCTGCGTGAGTGCGGAGCCGCCGAACGCCTGGAGGCCGAGGGGCTGGTCCACAACGGCATCGAGCTGCGCTTCGACCGCGAACGGCACCACATCGACTTCCCGGTCCTCACCGGCGGCCGTACGGTCACGATCTACGCCCAGACGGAGATCGTGAAGGACCTCGTGGCACTCCAACTCGACGTCGGGCCACCGCTGTTGTTCGAGGCGGAGGCGGTCGCGATCGAGGAGCCGGAGAGCACGGCGCCGGTGGTGCGGTTCGTCCGGGACGGCCGCGAGGAGACGCTGACCTGCGAGTGGGTCATCGGCTGCGACGGCTTCCACGGCATCTCCCGCGCCGCGTTCCCGGCCGGGCTGAGCCGCACGTACGAGCACGACTACCCGTACTCCTGGCTCGGCATCCTGGCCGATGTGCCGCCCTCCTGCGAGGAGTTGGTCTACGCGCGCGGCGAGGACGGCTTCGCCCTGCACAGCATGCGCTCGCCCTCGGTGTCGCGGCTCTACCTCCAGGTCCCCAACGGCACCGACCCCGACGACTGGCCGGACGGGCGCATCTGGGACGAGCTCGCCGCGCGCTTCGCGATCGACGCCGACTGGACGCTGGAGCGCGGCCCCGTCACGGCCAAGGGTGTGACGCCGATGCGCAGTTTCGTCCACGAGCCCATGCGCCACGGCCGGCTCCTCCTCGCCGGGGACGCCGCCCACATCGTGCCCCCGACGGGCGCCAAGGGGCTCAACCTCGCCGTCTCCGACGTCCGGGTCCTGGCCCGCGCCCTCACCGAGTTCTACGACACCGGCTCGGACGGCCTCCTCGACCGCTACTCGGAGTTGTGCCTCAGTCGGGTGTGGCAGGCCACGCGCTTCTCGTACGACATGACTAGGATGTTGCACGCTCAACCAAATCGGGACGCCTTCGATCACCGGATACAGCTCGCGCGGCTGCGCCGGATCACGGCGTCCCGCCCCGCGGCCGCCGAACTGGCGGCCAACTACACGGGGCTTCCGCTGGCGCTGTGAGCACGGGCGGGAAGTCCCGAGTGGTGACCCCTGGTGATCAGCGAACGATCGGAGAGCCGTCATGCCGCTGCTCGACCCGAAGACCTGGCAGTCCCGCACCCTGACAGGCGGTGAGTACGCCGTCACCGAGCCCGCCACGGGGGACACGCTCGCCGCCGTGACCCTCGCCTCCGCCGAGGACGTCACGACCGCCGTGCGGGCGGCCCGCGCCGCCCAGGCCGAGTGGGCCCGCACCCCGCACTTCGTCCGCGCCGCGGTCCTCCGCAAGGCCGGCGACCTGTTCAGCGCGCACGCCGACGAACTGCGCGACTGGATCGTGCGCGAGTCCGGCTCCGTTCCGGGCAAGGCCGACTTCGAGCTGCACGTGGCCGCCCAGGAGTGCTACGAGGCGGCCGCGCTGGCCTCCCGCCCCACCGGCCAGGTGCTGCCCTCGGAGGCGCCCCGGCTGTCGTACACCAAGCGTGTGCCCGCCGGTGTCGTGGGCGTGATCTCGCCCTTCAACGCCCCGCTGATCCTGTCCATCCGCTCCGTCGCCCCGGCCCTGGCGCTCGGCAACGGGGTCGTGCTGAAGCCGGACCCGCGCACCGCCGTGTGCGGCGGGCTCGCCCTGGCCGCCGTCTTCGCCGAGGCCGGGCTGCCCGAGGGCCTGCTGCACGTGCTGCCCGGCGGCCCGGACGCGGGCCAGGCACTGGTCGCGGACCCGCTCGTGCCGGTCATCTCCTTCACCGGGTCAACCGCCGCCGGGCGCGCGGTCGGTGAGGCAGCGGGACGTCATCTCAAGCGTGTGCACCTGGAGTTGGGCGGCAACTCCGCGCTGATCGTGCTGGAGGACGCCGACATCGACGCGGTCATCTCCACGGCCGCGTGGGGGTCGTTCTTCCACCAGGGGCAGATCTGCATGACGACCGGGCGGCACATCGTCCACGCGTCGTTGTACGAGGAGTACGTGGAGCGGCTCGCGGCCAAGGCGGACTCGCTCGCCGTCGGCGACCCGCACCGCGAGCAGGTACACCTCGGCCCTATCATCGACGACTCCCAACTCGCCAAGATCCAGGGCCTGGTGGAGTCCAGCACGGCACACGGCGCCAAACTCGCGGCGGGCGGCACCCACGAGCGGCTGTTCTACCGGCCGACGGTCCTCGCCGGGGTCGACGACGCCACGCCCGCGTACGCAGAGGAGGTCTTCGGACCGGTCGCGCCCGTCCGGTCCTTCGGTTCCGTGGACGAGGCCGTCGCCCTCGCGGCCTCGGGACCGTACGGCCTGTCGCTGGGCATCGTCACCGGCGACACCGCCCGTGGCCTGGACCTGGCCGAGCGCATCCCGACCGGGATCGCCCACATCAACGACCAGACCGTCAACGACGAGGCCGTCGCGCCCTTCGGCGGCATCGCCGCCTCCGGCACCGGCGCCCGCTTCGGCGGCGAGGCCAACCTGGAGGCCTTCACCGAACTGCGCTGGACGACGGTGCGCGGAGACGTGGCGCCGTACCCGTTCTAGACCCCGCGGGCCCTACTCGCCGTTCTGCTGCGCCTGCGCCTGCTGTTCGGCGACGGCCTTGCGGACCTCGTCCATGTCCAGCTTCCGGGCCTGCCCGATGACGTCCGTCAGGGCGGACTCGGGCAGGGCGCCCGGCTGGGCGAACACGGCGACCTGGTCGCGGACGATCATCAGCGTCGGGATCGACTGGATGCCGAAGGCCGCCGCCAGTTCCGGCTGCGCCTCGGTGTCGACCTTGCCGAACACAAGGTCCGGGTTCTCCTCGGCCGCCTTCTCGTAGACCGGAGCGAACTGCCGGCACGGCCCGCACCAGGACGCCCAGAAGTCGATCAGGACGAACCCGTTGTCCGTGACCGTCTGGTCGAAGTTCTCCTTGGTGAGCTCCACGGTGCTGCTCATGGCGTGATTCCCTCTTCCTGGTGTCGGGCTGAGCCGTCGGCACAACACGGACGTACGGTCCTGTATTCCATGCGTGTACTCCGTGCGTGCGAGCGTGTATTCCGCGCGCGTACCCGTGTGGCCACGCCGCACACCACCAACCAGACTGACCCCATGACGGATACGGAAGACACGCAATCCACCGCGTACGACGTCGTCGTGCTCGGTGCCGGACCTGTGGGGGAGAACGTCGCCGACCGCACCCGCGCGGCCGGCCTGTCCACCGCGGTCGTGGAGAGCGAACTGGTCGGCGGCGAGTGCTCGTACTGGGCCTGCATGCCCAGCAAGGCCCTGCTGCGCCCGGTCATCGCCCGCGCCGACGCCCGCCGCGTACCCGGCCTGCGCCACCTCGTGGAAGGCCCTCTCGACGCCGCCGCGGTCCTCGCCCACCGGGACGAGTACACCTCCCATTGGACGGACGACGGCCAGGTCCAGTGGCTCGACGGCATCGGAGCCCACCTCTACCGCGGCCACGGTCGCCTCGACGGGCCGCGCCGGGTCACGGTCGACGGCCGGGACGGGGAGCGCCGCGTCCTCACCGCCAGGCACGCCGTCGTCGTGTGCACCGGCAGCCGCGCCCAACTGCCCGACCTCCCCGGCCTCGACCGGGTCAAGCCCTGGACGAGCCGCGAGGCCACGAGCGCCAAGGAGGTGCCCAGCCGGCTCGTCGTGGTCGGCGGCGGTGTCGTGGCCGTCGAGATGGCCACCGCCTGGCAGGCACTCGGCTCCCGGGTCACGGTCCTCGTCCGCGGCAAGGGCCTGCTGCCCCGCATGGAGCCCTTCGCCGGGGAACTGGTCGCCGAGGCACTCACGGAGGCGGGCGCCGACGTACGCCTCGGCACATCGGTCCCGGAGGTGACCCGCGAGGGCCCGGTCGTCGTCGTACGCACCGACGCGGGCGACCGTATGGAGGCCGACGAGATCCTCTTCGCCACGGGGCGCGCCCCGCGCACCGACGACCTCGGCCTCGACACCGTCGGCCTGGAACCGGGCTCCTGGCTCTCCGCCGACGACACCCTCCGGGTGACGGGCAGCGAATGGCTGTACGCGGTCGGCGACGTCAACCACCGAGCCCTCCTGACCCACCAGGGCAAGTACCAGGCCCGTATCGCGGGCGCCGCCATCGCGGCTCGCGCGGCCGGGGTCCCGCTCCTGGAGACCGACTCCTGGGGCGCCCACTCCGCCACCGCCGACCACTCGGCCGTCCCCCAGGTCGTCTTCACCGACCCGGAGGCCGCCGCCGTGGGCCTCTCCCTCGCCGAGGCCGAACAGGCGGGCCACCGCGTCCGCGGGGTCGACGTCGACCTCTCCTCCGTAGCGGGCGCCGGCCTCTACGCCGACGGCTACCGCGGCCGCGCCCGCATGGTCGTCGACCTCGACCGCGAGACCCTCCTCGGCGTCACCTTCGTCGGCCCCGGAGTCGGCGAACTCATCCACTCGGCGAGCATCGCGGTCGCCGGGGAAGTCCCCATCGGGCGGCTGTGGCACGCGGTGCCTTCGTATCCGACGATCAGCGAGGTGTGGTTGCGGCTGCTGGAGGCGTACCGGGGCTGACCGGGCTCAAGTACCGGGGTCGGCAGGCCCAGTCGGTCGCCGCGGCAGTGCGAAGCCGAGGGCGTGGGCGGCCCGCTCCGGGGTCGGGTCGTTCCAGAGGCCGGCCATCGCCTGGGCCGACGACAGCGAGCGCAGTTCCGCGCGGTCGAGGTAGAGGGCGCCGTCCAGGTGGTCCGTCTCGTGCTGCACGATCCGCGCGGGCCAGCCGGTGAACTCCTCCTCCACCGGGCGGCTGTGCTCGTCGAGTGCCGTCAGACGGACCCGGGCGGGCCGGGCCACCACCGCCTGCCAGCCCGGGACGCTGAGGCAGCCCTCGAAGAACGCGGCCCGCTCGGTGCCCAGGGGCTCGTAGGACGGGTTGACCAGAACGCGGAAGGGCTGCGGCACGCGGCCGCGGGCGAGGCGGACCTCCTCGGGTACCGGTGCCGGGTCCTCGACGACGGCGAGCCGCAGGGCCACGCCCACCTGCGGCGCTGCCAGTCCGACGCCCGGCGCCGCGTGCATCGTGGCGCGCAGGGCGGCGACGAAGCGGGCCAGAAGCTTCGGGTCCAGCTGGCCGTCGAAGGGCTCGGCGGGGCGGCGCAGCACCGGGTCGCCCGCGGCCACGATCGGCAACGGGCCCTCGTGGGAGAGGAGTTCCTCGACCTGGTCGCGGAGGGGGAGGGGCACGGTGCGATCACGTTCGGGGGCCATCGCGCCAGGATGCCAAGGGCAATCCCCTGATGCGAGGCGGCCCGACCGCCGACGCGGAGGTGGTGCGTGACGGGCGTCACATATGCGGCCGGGAACTCAAGGCATGCGCTGCCCGACTACTGGACCGCCACGACGTCCCCGCACTCCCCGGAGCAGCCCGCCGATGACCACCGTTTCCCCCGCCGAGACGGGCGAGGCCCTCAAACCCGCCGCCACCCCGAAGCCGGGCTCGCCGCTCAAACCGCTCGTGCTGCGCCTGCACTTCTACGCCGGCCTTCTCGTCGCCCCGTTCCTGCTGGTCGCCGCGCTGACCGGCGTCCTGTACGCCGCCTCGTTCCAGGCCGAGAAGATCCTGTACGCGGATGAGACGACCGTCGCGTCGGTCGGCGAGACCAAGCTGCCGATCTCCGAACAGGTGGCCGCCGCCCGCGAGGCGCACCCCGAGGGCACGATCTCCGCCGTACGGCCGTCACCGGAGGAGGACGCGACGACCAGGGTGCTGCTGTCGGGCGTCGAAGGGGTGGACGACAACCACACGCTCGCGGTGTTCGTCGACCCGTACACCGCTCAGGTGCGCGGCGCGCTGGAGCAGTACGGGTCGACCGGTGCGCTGCCGCTGCGCACATGGCTCAGCGAGTTCCACCGCAACCTCCACCTCGGCGAGACCGGACGCCTCTACAGCGAACTCGCCGCCAGCTGGCTGTGGGTGATCGCGGCGGGCGGACTGGTGCTGTGGTTCGGGCGCCGCCGGGCGCTGCGCAAGGTACGCGGGACCAGCGGGCGGCGACGCACTCTGGGGCTGCACGGCACGGTCGGCGTCTGGGCGGCGGCCGGGTTCTTCTTCCTGTCGGCGACGGGCCTGACCTGGTCGACGTACGCGGGGGAGAACATCAGCGTCCTGCGTACCGAACTCCACCAGGCGACCCCCGCCGTCTCGGCCGCTACAGGCGACCACGAGGGCCACGGCAGCGGGGCGGCCGGTGGCGAGGCCGCCGAGGGGGACCTCGACGAGATCCTCGTGGCCGCGCGCGCCGAGGGTCTGGGCGATCCCGTGGAGATCGTGCCGCCCGCCGACGCGTCCTCCGGCTATATCGTCAAGCAGATCCAGCGCAGCTGGCCCACCAAGCAGGACGCCGTGGCCGTGGACCCGGCGACCGAGGAGATCACGGACACCGTCCGGTTCGCCGACTACCCGGTGCTCGCCAAGCTGACCCGCTGGGGCATCGACGCCCACACCGGCGTCCTCTTCGGCCTGGTCAACCAGCTCATCCTGATGACCCTCGCGCTCTCCCTGACCCTGCTCATCCTCTGGGGCTACCGCATGTGGTGGCAGCGTGGCCGCGGTTCGGCCTTCGGACGCCCGATCCCACGCGGCGCCTGGCAGCACGTGCCGCCGTACGTCCTGGTCCCCGCGCTGGCCGTGATCGCCGTCCTCGGCTACTTCGTCCCGCTGCTGGGCATCCCGCTCGCGGCCTTCATCGCGGTGGACGTCGTGCTCGGCGAGATCGCCCATCGGCGGGGGAAGCGGACGTACGGCAGCCGGGCCGAGGCGAAATAGCGCGCCGGGGCCCACGTCCGACGTGGGCCCCGGTTGTTTTACGGCTCGCTCCTGAGCTGCTCTACAGGTCCTCGAAGTCACCCGCGAGCGCCGACGCGATGCGCAGGTGCGGCTCCGCCTCCGCCTGCCGCCCCTGGCGCTGGAGCGTGCGGCCCAGCATCAGCCGGGCGTACTGCTCCACCGGGTCACGCTCGACGAGGATGCGCAACTCGGCCTCCGCACGGCGCAGTTGGGCCGAGTGGTAGTACGCGCGCGCCAGCAGCAGCCGCGGCCCGGTCTGCTCCGGCACCTCCTCGACCAGACCGCCCAGGACGCGCGCCGCGGCGGCGTAGTCCTTGGCGTCGAAGAACATCCGCGCGCGCTCCCAGCGCTCGGCCGGTGTTCCGTGGTCGTAGTACGTCGTGTCCACTGATGCCTCCTTCGAGGCCGACAACGGACGGCGATGGTTCAATATTCCACTACTTCTTCAGGTCGGTCCGGTCGGTCCGGTCGGTCCGGTCGGTCCGGTCGGTCCGGTCGGTCCGGTCGGTCCGGTCGGTCAGGGCGGTCAGGGCGGTCAGTTCGGCATTGGCCCGCTCCGTGATGAGGGTCAGTACTCGGCCGGTGACGGTCAGATCCTCCTGCGGGATGCCGTCGTAGATCCTGGCGCTGATGGGCGCGGTCTCGGCGGAACTCTTCTCGTACAGCTGCCGTCCGGCATCCGTGATGCGTACCTGGGACGGCTCTTCCGGGGCCAGCAGCTCTCCGGAAATCAGCTCGTCGATCACGCCGTGTACGTCCGTCGCGTCGATCTTCAGGGCGCCGGCGACGCCGTCGACGAGGTGGTCGCGCTCGATCGGTCCGTCGGCGACGGCGGCGAGCCGGAGAGTGACGGACTGCTGGAAGGTGGCGCCGTAGCGGGCCAGCACGTTCTCGAGGATCGCGCGGCCGGCGTAGTGGGCCAGGGCTATCACCCGGGGGTCGACGCGGGGTGCGGTGGTGGTCATGGCTGCTCCTGGGGTGTCTCGTCGTTCTCGCTGAAGGGATCAAGAGGTGCGTCGAGCAGGGCCGTCAGCTCGCGGGTGAACTCCCGCGTACGCGCGCTGTCGAGACCGCCGAGCGGCTCCAGCAACTGGCGCAGGAGCCCCTGGACGACCTCGATCGCCCGCCGGGTGACCGCGCGGCCCTGCTCGGTGAGCGCCAACTGCACGGCGCGCGGGTCGCGCGGGTCCCGGGCGCGTTCCAGGAGGCCGGCGGTCTCCAGGGCGCGGGCGAGCTTGGACACGTAGAGGGGTTCGAGCCCGGTGTGGTCGGCGAGGCGGCGCTGGCTGGGCCGCTCGCCGGAGCGCTGCATCCCGTACAGCGAGGCCACCAGCGCGTACTGCGCGTGCGTCAGCCCCAGCGGTGCGACGGCGCGGTCGACCGCCACCCGCCACTTCATCGACAGACGCCAGACCAGGAAGCCGGGCGTCGCGCCCTCGTATGCCGTACCCATGACGAATACAGTACATGGCTACTATGTACATAGCTACTATTTACATGGCTACTGTTTCTGAAGCGACGGCGACGGCGACGGTGTCGGCGGCGACGGACTGACGTGAGGTGGCCCCCGGGGCTAGGTTGGGCGCCATGAGCAATCTTGATCGTGAGGCGGTTCCGGCCCTGTGCGGCGGCCGGGGGTTCGTCGTGGCCGAGCCGGTGCGCGAGCTACTCAGCCCTCGCCGGGTACGGCTCGGCGAGTCCACCGAGGTCCGCCGCCTGCTGCCCAACCTGGGCCGCCGCATGGTGGGCGCCTGGTGCTTCGTCGATCACTACGGCCCCGACGACATCGCCGACGAGCCCGGCATGCAGGTCCCGCCGCACCCGCACATGGGGCTGCAGACGGTCAGTTGGCTGCACGAGGGCGAGGTGCTGCACCGCGACTCCACCGGCAGCCTCCAGGCGATCCGCCCGCGCGAGCTGGGCCTGATGACCTCGGGCCGGGCCATCAGCCATTCCGAGGAGAGCCCCAAGGCGCACGCCCGCTTCCTGCACGGCGCGCAGCTGTGGGTCGCCCTCCCCGACAGTCACCGTCACACCGACCCGCACTTCGAGCACCACGCCGAACTGCCCGTCGTCACGGCCCCCGGTCTCAATGCGACGCTCATCCTGGGCAACGTCGACGGCGCGAGTTCGCCCGGTACGACGTACACCCCGATCGTCGGCGCCGACCTGGCCCTCGCCCGCGGCGCCGACGTACGGCTCCCGCTGGAGGCGGACTTCGAGTACGCCGTCCTGGCCATGTCCGGCGAGGCCCACGTGGACGGAGTCCCCGTCCTGCCCGGCTCGATGCTCTACCTCGGCTGCGGCCGCACCGAACTCCCGCTGCGCGCCGAGTCCGACGCCGGCCTGATGCTCCTCGGCGGTGAGCCGTTCGAGGAGGAGCTCGTCATGTGGTGGAACTTCATCGGGCGGTCCCACGCGGATATCGCACAGGCGCGCCAAGAGTGGATGAACGGCTCCCGCTTCGGCCAAGTGCACGGCTTCGACGGGGGGCGGCTGCCTGCTCCCGAGCTGCCCCCGGTGGCGCTGAAACCGCGGGGACGGGTGCGCTGACCTGGGGTTACGGTTCTGAGACAGTTCTCTTGCGGGACGCGGCTGATTCCGCTCGGTGCGTGTTGCGCCGGACAGCTTCTCGCGCGCCTGAGATCCCCTTCGAGGGCCGCCTCCCGTTCCCAGGTTTGGCCGTCAGCGGGCGTCCTTGGTCGGCCTAAGAGGACGTCTCACGTGGCAAGTTTCGCGAGCTTCTTGTAGCAGGTCAGGGCAGCGGCCAGGCCGAGGAGGGCGAGGAAGTGCGAGCCCTTTCGTTCGTATCGGACGGTCAGGCGGCGGTAGCCGAAGAGCCAAGCAATCGACCGCTCGATCTTCCAGCGGTGCCGACCAAGGCGTTCGCCGGACTCGATGCCTGGCCGCGCGATGCGCGCGACGAGCCCACGCTCGCGTAGCCAGCTGAGGTGTTCGGCGGAGAAGTACGCCTTGTCCGCACGGAGTTTGACGGGCCGGCGCCGCCGCGGACCCCGGCGGGACCGGACCGCGGGGATGCCGAGGGTGAGCGGCTTGAGGGCGAGACTGTCGTGCATGTTCGCACCTGACACGGCGACGGCGAGCGGGACTCCCTGGGCATCGGACAGCACGTGCAGCTTGCTGCCCTTCTTGCCGCGATCGACCGGGTTCGGCCCCGTCAGAGATCCCCCCTTTTGGCCAAGGCCGTGAAGTTACGGGCTGATCGTCGGCGTCAAGATGTTGATGCTGAGGGTGGCTTTGTAGGTGCGTCGGTCGACCTTGAGGCTTTTGTAT